>NZ_JBEXIJ010000034.1:0-74445 GCF_040608495.1 Micromonospora sp. NPDC005174
GCACTCGATCCATACCCGTCTACCGACCGAATCACCCTCATCGATCGGACCGGCTGTGCGACACACCCGCCCAACCCACAAACCAAACGCGCTCTAAGAGCGGTAGACCGTTTCCCGATCGGGATTCTGTGGCCCGCCGCGTCCGCGCCGGGCTCGTGGCATCTGCAGCGATGACCCTGGGCGACTACCTCTGGCAGTGGCACGCCAGCCGTCGCAAGATCCAACCCACCACATTGGTCACTTACGAGACCCATATCCGTGTTCATCTCATTCCACACCTTGGTCACATCCCGATCGATCGGCTCCGAGTCGGCCATCTCCAGTCGATGTTCGACAGCATCAGCGACCGCAATCTCCAGGTCGACCTCGCCCGCTGCAGTGATGACGTCCAGGTCCGGGCGTCGGTCAGAGGTGCCCGCAGGACGAGTCCGGCAACGATGCAACGCATCCGCGCGACCCTGCGTAAGGCACTCAACGATGCGATACGCACCCATCGACTGATCGAGTTCAACCCCGCCGCGTACGTTGAGTTGCCGTCGGTACAAGCCCCGAGGCCGCGGGTATGGACCTCCGCCGCCACGCAGCAGTGGAAGAAGACGGGACGTCGGCCCAGCAGCGTCATGGTGTGGACACCCGAGCAAGCCGGCGCGTTCCTCGATCACGTCGAGGACCATGACGTCTTCGTCTACCCCATCGTCACGCTCATCCTGCACCGGGGCCTGCGTCGCGGCGAAGCACTCGGCCTGCGCGAAAGCGACGTCGACCTGACGGGGCGGACCGTGACGATCAACCAGCAGCTCACGACCCTCGGTTATCGACCAGTGATCAAGATCGTCAAGACTTACGCCGGTGACCGCATCATCGCGCTCGACGCCTCCACAACCACGGCGCTACGCATCTACCAGGAGCGGCGGGAACGCCGGCAGGCCGACGCCGCCTGGCCAAAGACCGGGTTGTTCTTCGTGCGACCTGACGGTCGTCAGTGGCATCCTGAGCAGTTCAGCGATCGCTTCGAGCGACTCGTCGCAGCTTCCGGGCTGCCGCCGATCCGACTGCACGACCTACGGCACTGCGCCGCGACGTTCCTCAAGGCCTCCGGGTCCGACCTCAAGGACATCCAGGAGGTACTCGGGCTCTCGAGTATCACCGTCGCGGCGAACACCTACACCTCGGTCGTGCACGAACTCGAGTCCGAACGCGCCAAGGCCGAAGCCGCCGCTGCGCTGGTACCACGCCGATCAGGCGCCGTAGACGGCACGTCTGGGAGACCTCCGCAGGAGAACGATTCAGGTGGGCCGCCGGGGACTCGAACCCCGAACCTGTGGATTAAAAGACTTCAAGGTGTCAAAATTTCAAACTTGAAGCAACGCTCTCACCTGCGCAAACAGGGCTCTACCTCGTCCACTGTGTACCGGTGGGTGCCTCTTGGGTGTTCGCGTGTCGGCAACGTGCCGCTACGTTGAGCGAGAGAATCCTCGATTTCGGTTACGCAGAGCAACGCAACGGCTGGCCGAAGCCCCCGGATCGCGGGCGTACGGCGGGGCGCCATCTCGCAGATCACCACCACGCGCCCAATCCACCCTGTTCTGCAAGAATGAGGCTGACCTGCAGAAACAGCGCACGGCCCATGCCGAGACGGCAAGGACGCCCAGCGGATGGGTGACCTCGCCGAGGTCCGGTATCGTGTCCGATACGGGCCGCTAGCTCAATGGCAGAGCTGTGGACTTTTAATCCATAGGTTCAGGGTTCGAGTCCCTGGCGGCCCACTCTTCCGCAGTTCAATTGGCCGCCCTCGTATCTCCTGCTGAACGAGCGGTGCTGCATGCATAATGAATGCATGGTTGCTCTCCAGATTCGGGACGTGCCGGAGGAAGTACGAGATGCCCTGGCGGCGCAGGCCAAGGCGCGCGGGCAGTCCCTCCAGGCGTACCTGCTGGATCTGGTGGAGACGCAGGCTCGGCGGCTGCGCAACACGGCTGCCCTCGATCGCTTCGCCGGCCGATCTGACGGTGCTCGCGCCCTGCCGGGGGAGAGCGCGGCCGAGTTGGACGAGCAACGGGAGCAGCGCGGACCATGGGGAGGCGCTGCATGATCGTCGTGGATGCGTCTGTTCTGGCCGACGCCCTGGTCGACGACGGGCCGGTCGGCGACGCGGCGCGAGCGGAGTTGACCGCAGATCCGCACTGGGCCGCACCGAGCCATCTGCTGGTCGAGGTCATGTCCGTGATCAGGGGCAAGGTCCTCGGCGGCAAGCTGGGCCTTGCCCGAGCTCAGGAGGCGATCAGCACCCTGCCTTCGTTGGTTATCGACGAGGTTGCCGTCGCTGTGCTGCTCGACCGGATGTGGCAGTTGCGGGGCAATGTCACGGCGTACGACGCGGCTTACGTCGCGGCGGCGGAGTTGTTGGCCTGCCCACTCGTGACCGGTGATGGTCGGCTCGCCAAGGCCAGCGGAGCCCGCTGCGAGTTCCGACTGCTTGCGGTGTCCTGAGCGCTGGCGACCGAGCGGGAGTCGATTGCACCGTCACTCGCGTCGGGGGGCTCCGCGGATGGCGTACGCCACGATGCCCGTCACAGCCAGGACGGCCGCGACCGCCGCCGCGGACCGGCTGTCGTGGGGTTGTCCCGGCCAGGTGGCGAGCGCGCCCCACGTGCCCGGCTGGGGGAACATGGCGGCGACGACCGCCCACCCCATGGGCAGGAACCAGGCGCGGGCCGCGCCCGCGACCGTCGCGCAGAGCGCGGTCAGGCCCAGCAGGCCGACGGCGTCGCGGACCACCAGCGCGGCGGGGCCGAAGCGGGCGCCGGTGGCCTGGGTGGCGAGGAGCACGACGAGTACGAGCGCCAGTGCGGCCAGCAGGTGCAGGGCTCGCCGCCACGGCCAGTACAGCGCGGCCGTGCGTTCCAGGTCTTCGTCCGGGGCGGCCAGGGTGGTCGACAGGACGGCCACCATCAGCATGACCGTCAGGACGACGAGCAGAAGGATGGCGTCGCGCTCTTTCGCGAGCGTCAGCCACAGCGCCCAGATCAGGGCTGCGGCGCCCACGGACGCGGCCAGCGCCAGGGGTACGCGTCGTGCGCGGAGGTGCAGGATCATCGCGACAGCAGTCCGGTGGAATCCTGGCACGCCAGGATCGCGTCGCGTACCGCCGTCACGCGGGAGAGCGCCTCCGGGGCCGGCAGCTTCTGCAAGCCCTGCCACAGTGCGACCGCCTCGGCATTGAGCTGCGGATCCTCCTCGATCATTTCGGGGATGACACCGACGTCGGAGACCGGCTCGCGGCCGAGCAGGTGGTAGGCGGCGGCCCGTTCGACCGCGCTGTTGCGCTCGCAGTCCGGGCCGCCGTATCCGGCGCCCAGGCCGAACACCATCTCCGGGACCACGGCGTCGGGATGGGCCAGGCCGCCGTGGTCGTCGATCCGGACGTCGATCTCGACGATGTCGGCGTCGCGGCCGGGCACCTCGCCGATGAGGAAGGCCCGCCTGTCCTCGTGCGCCTGCGTGGGGGCGTGCGGCATCTTGGCGAGGGTGGAGAGGCCCTGGCGGGCGAGCGGGGTCAGCGCGTCCAGCACGTTCGCGTTGACCCGGGTGACGCAGACCTTCGGCGCGTCGTCGGTGCAGACGAGTTCACGGGCGACGGGGTCGACCGGCGCGACGAGCGCCGCCTCGTCGCGGGGGACGATCGCCGCCGCGACGCCGAAGCCGAGCAGCACCGGCAGTACGGCGGCCACCGAGGCCCGGGGACCTTGGGCAACCAGCAGGAGTACGCCGGTCAGCGCGAGCCCGGCCATGAAGATGGCGAGCACGGCGGTGACCCGCGGGTCGATGGTCTGGAACGGGTAGAACGGGGTGCTGCCGTACGCGGGTGACAGGATCGCGCCCATCCAGTCCGGCCGCATGATCGCGGTGAAGAAGACCAGCAGCACACCTGCCACGGCGAGCACGGGGGCCGTCACCAGAGCGGGTAGCAGCCGCCCGATACCCAGTCCGAGCCAGACGGCCGCGACCAGGGAGAACGCACCGACAATCGCGATGGCGACGACGTCCGGTGGGAAGTACGCGGCGGTGGAGGCGATCCGCATGCCGCCCGCGCCGAGAACCAGCAGGAACGCGAGCCCGAGCGCGGCTCCCATCGCGACGAGGAGCGGAAGCATCCGGCCGGCGCGGGACCGGGGTGTGGTGGCGAACAGTTCCCCGACCTTGGCCCGGTGCTCGCGGCGGCCCTGCCACGCGCCGGCGGCGAGGGCGATCGGCCAGAGCAGGAGCATGTACTCCTTGATGGTCAGGGTGAGGGACATCCATCCTTCCGACCAGCGTCCCGGGGCGATGTAGAGGGCGGCGACGCCGACCGCCAACGCGAGCAGCGCGGCACCGGCCGCGGCGGAGCGCCGGAGTTCGATCCGCAGGACGCTCATCGGGTGGCCTCCTTGTGGCGGCGGAGCAGCGCGGAGTAGCCGCGTTCGGCGGGGCTGTCGCCCGGGTGCCGTTCGTCGCCCTCGCCGGCCAGGGCGGCCGGGGTGCCCTGCCACACCAGCCGGCCCTCGTTGATCAGCACCACCTCGGTGCAGGCGGCGACCACGTCCTCGACGAGGTGGGTGGAGACCAGCACGCAGGCGTCCGTACCCAGGTCCCGCAGCAGCTCCCGCAGGTCGAGGCGTTGCTCGGGGTCGAGGCCGACGGTCGGCTCGTCCAGCAGCAGCACCCGCGGGTCGTTGACGATGGCCTGGGCGACGCCCGCCCGGCGCAGCATCCCGCCGGAGAGTGTCCGGAGGCGGGCGTCGGCCTTGGCGCTGAGCCCGACGCGGTCGATCGCGCGCTGCGCGGCCGTCGGGATGTCGGGCTTCGGCATCTCCTTCAACCAGGCCATGTACGACACGAACTCGCGCACGGTGAACCGCGGGTAGTAGCCGAAGTGCTGCGGCAGATAGCCCAGTCCCCGCCGGGCCTGGCGCAGGTCGGCGCGGCCGTCGACCGAACTGCCGAGCAGGGTGAGCCGGCCTCCGGACGGCTTGAGCACCGTGGCGAGGGCACGCATCAACGTCGTCTTGCCCGCGCCGTTGCGCCCCAGCAGGCCGTGGACGCCGGTGGCCAGGCTCAGGTCGAGCCCGTCGACGGCCAGGTGCCGGCCGGCCCGTACCTTCAGCCCCTCGGCGTGGATGGCCCAGGGGTGGATGGTGGTGGCCGTCTCGGCCATGCTCACCGCTCGCATGGTTGTTCCCTTCAGAACGAGGTGAGGCGCCGGAAGCTGTTGGCGCGAAGGAGAGTCAGGGCGGCCAGCACGACAGTGGCGACGGCCCAGCCGCCGACGGCTGCGGGTTCCAGGAGCACCGGCAGTTCGGCGGTTGCGAGGCTGGGCGCGACCACGACGGCGGCCCAGGCCACCATCAGGCCGACCGCGGCGCGGTGGACGCCGACAAGGGAGCCGAGCAGCAGGGTGGCGGCGGTGAAGGCCAGGCACGGCAACAGCATCAGCGCCGGGTTCACCCGGCTGGCGCCGTAGGCGGCGAACGCGGCGAGCACCGGGATGACGAGGACGAGCACCGCGGCGGTACGACGCAGGAGCATCACCAGACCGGCCGAGGGGGTGCCGACCACCAGTTCCCAGGCCGGGTCGCCGCGTCTGCTCCACGCCGCCGCGACGCCGGGAAGCGGCGCCAGGGGCGCGAGCAGCAGCACGATCGACGGCAACTCGGACAGGAAGTACGTGAGCGTGGCCGCGGTGCCGAGCACGCCGGCGGTCATGGCGACCCAGGGCAGCAGCGCCGCCACGAACCAGCGCTGCCGCAGCGGCGTACGGAGGAAGCTCCGGGACCGTGGGGCGGGGCCGGCGGCGATCGAACGGTCGACGGCTGCCGCGACCTCGGCGACCAGGGCGCGCGACTCGGCCGTGGTGCTGCCGGCGAGGCGGGCGCGGCAGTCCGCGCAGGTCTCCAGGTGCACCTCGATCGACCAGACGGTCGCCTCGTCGAGGCCGGCATCGCCGTCGGCGTACCGGTCGATGTCGTTGAGGGTGGGATGCGTGGTCATGACAGGGCCTCCCGCAGGACGATCCGGGCGCGACGGATCCGGGACTTGACGGTGTTCTCGGGTACGCCCAGCAGCACGGACGTCTCGCGGACGGTGAAGCCGTCCAGGACGGTGGCCCGCAGCACCGCCCGGACCTCGGGTGGCAGCACGGCGAGGGCCTGTTCGAGTTCCTGCCCCACCCGACCGGCCAGCACCTCGTCCTCGGCAGCGGGCACGACCATCTCGACCGGATGTACCTGCGGCACCCGTGCCTGCCGGGAGCGTCGCCGAAACGCGTCGACCAGGCGGTGCGCGGCGATGGTCCACAACCAGCCGACGGCGCTACCGCTGACCTGGTCGCCCGCGAAGCTGCCCGCCGCCCGCCACACCGTCAGGTAGGTCTCCTGGAGGACGTCGGCGACCACGTCCGCGTCGGCGCAGCGGCGCCGCAGCCGCACCTCCAACCAGGGCGCGGTACGCCGGTACAGCTCGTCGAACGCGCGCCGGTCACCGTGGGCCACCCGGCGGACGAGTTCCTGCTCGTCCGCCGCGTCCAGACTTCGTCTCACGCCAGGTAAGACGACCGTCTCCGCGTAATCGGGTGCCTCGCGACTGTGACCGTCGTCACGGGGAGGCCGGATCCTTTCAGGATCTGTTGTGTCAGGTTGCGGAAGTCCCCTGTCCCACCCTCACCGTCGTGGATCTGCACATGGTGGTGTGCCGTGCCCTGTGCGCCGTCACCTGTGTGCTGTGCTGGGCATGCGATGTGTGGTGGGGAATCGAACCCCTGCGCCTGCCCACGGCGCGCCAGGAGGTAGCCGGATTGCCCGCCGGCTTGCGGGTTTGTGCACGCCTCCACGTCGGCTACCTGCTCCGCAACTCCTAGTCCAGCAGGTCGACCTCCCAGTTCGTACGCTGGATCAGCGTGTCCACCTCGCGAAGCTGCCGGGCCAGGTCGTCGGCCTGTCGGCGCAACTCGGCCACCGGCAGCGCCGGGATCATCTTCAACTCCGACCGCAACTGCCGGTACTGACGCTGGCCTTCACCAGCGGCGGCCGCCGCGGCCGACGTGACGACGTTGTGCCGCAGACGGAGTACGTCGCGCCGGGCGAGTGCGTCGGTGAGCGTGGCGCCGTCCACGACGCTGGCGGCGTTCGTGCGGTTGATCCGCCGAATCAACGACTCCAACTCGTCGAGCGTCTCGCCCACCTCGACGAGCAGAGCCGAGGCGTCCTCGGCCGGATTCTCGCCCTCCTGGAAGCGAGCGCTGGCGGTGATGCGGGCACGGAGTTGTTCGGCGCGGCGCGCCGCGTCCGCGCGCACCGCCAAGGCCTCAGCGAGCTTCATGGGCACCAGTATCGCCAGCGAAGATCATTGCCCGCGCCTCATTTTCCGGCGCGCGAATGCGGCAAGGTCATCGCTTGTCGAGTTGTGTGCGGGCGCGCATCAAGGCGAACCCGAGAAGATTCTGGCCGCGCCACCGGGCCGGGTCCTCGGCGCGCGGGTCCGCAGCCGCCAGTCCGATGCCCCAGACGCGGTCCACGGGGCTGGCTTCCACCAAGATCCGGTTAGCCGTGCCAGACAGGTACCGCCCGAGGTCGGGGTGCTGGTTGAACTTCGCCACATTGCCGGCGACGACCAGACCGATGCTTTGCTCGTCCCAGGGACGCCCGCCCTCAGCGACATGGGCGCGCAGGCTGGTCAGGTCGCAGGGCAGCGGATCTGTCGTCGTCACGTCGAGCAGGGTTCCAGAGCTGTGCGACATCGAGCGCTGGGCGACCCTGGCCCGGCGCAGACGGCCTGCACCTGCTCGGCATCCGAACCCCCGAACGAGTGTGAGCGGAACCGGCGCGGTCGGAAGCCCGCTATCCATGCTGACGGTCCCAGGTCAACGAGCAACGCAGCTAGACTGAGCCGAAGTAAGATGCAATCTAGCTTCGGAGGGGTCGATGTTCGTCGGTCGGCGCGCGGAACTCGACCTGCTCGCCCAGCAGCTTGACCACGTGAAGCGCACCGGGAAGGGCCGCTCCGTCGCGATTCGCGGGCGACGACAGGTGGGAAAGTCACGCCTGGTGCAGGAGTTGTGCGACCAGGTCGATCTGCCGTACTGCTTCTACACCGCCGTCAAGGGCGCGTCGAGCATCGAAGCGGTGAGCTACTTCCTCAGCGCCCTCCGCGACTCGTCTCTGCTCAGCTCCCGCAGCCGCGACATTCTGCCCTCCCAGCCGACAGCCGGCGGCTGGGGAGACATGCTGCGGGTACTGGCGGGAGTCCTGCCCGATACGCCGAGCGTGGTCGTCCTCGACGAGCTGCCATGGATCTCCGAGCAGGACGCGACATTCGACGGGCACCTGCAGGTCACGTGGGACCGTCTGATCTCCGGCAAACCGGTACTGCTACTGCTGCTCGGTAGCGATCTGCACATGATGCAACGATTCACCGAATACGACCGGCCGTTCTACGGCAGGGCCACCAATATGGTTCTCGGTCCGTTCAACCTCGCCGAAACCGCCGCTCTCACGGGGCTGGGCGGGGCGGATGCCATCGACGCGCACCTGATCACCGGTGGACTGCCGGGCATCGCCTTGGAATGGTCACCGGGAACGCCTCCCACCGACTTCCTGAGCCAGCAGATCTCCCACAAGACGTCGGCGTTGTTCACCATTCCCGAACAATCCCTGGCGTCGGAGTTTCCGGCCCCGGACACTGCCCGGCGCATTCTCGAGGCGGTCGGCGGGGCGGGCAGCCGCACGTTCAGCAACATCGCCGCGACCGCTGGCGACCGCGGCGGTCCGGTCAGCTCCGGCACTCTCTCCCCGCTGCTGCACCGGCTCGTCGAGGAGAAACAGATCCTCGCCGTCGACAAGCCGCTCTCCACCAAGCCCAGCAAACTGGCGCGGTACCGGATCGCCGACAGCAATCTGCGTCTCTACCTGGCCATTCTGCGAGATGTGCAGCAATTGGTGTTGCGTGACCGGACAGCGGCCGCGCGCGCCGTTCTGGACAGTCGGTGGTCCACCTGGCGGGGCAACGCTGTCGAACCGATCATCCGCGACGCGCTCGCCATCGCGGCCGGTGCCGGCGACCTGCCCTGGACGGAAACGTGGGAGGTCGGCGGCTGGTGGAACCGGCAGTCCAACCCGGAGATCGATCTTGTCGGAGCCGACCGCGCCCCGATCGCCTCACACATCGCGTTCGCCGGCTCCATCAAATGGCAGGACGGGCCGTTCGATCGGCGCCACCTCGACGAACTACGCCACCACGCCCCCGCGATCCCGGGCTTCGAACCCGGGACCAGCGGCCTGGTCGTCGTCAGCCGATCCGGCACCGCCCTCCCGGGCGAGGCTGTGGATCTCGTCTGGGGTCCTGACGACATCGTGCGTGCCTGGTCGGTCTGATGCGGCCACGTCATGCCGTCGGTGCCGCACCGGCACCCCCGGACCGCCGACTGGTCGGTCGCGGGAGTTGTCAACGGCGTTCGGAGCCTGGCGCGGACGGCGCACGTGGCTATCCTCTTCAAATGCTGGCCCGTGTGGAGATCGTTGACGCGGGTCCGGCATTTCGAAGGGACCAGCGACATGCCCCGTGTGGTACCGGCAGTTATCCGCGCACTCGACGTCCTCGAACTGTTCCTGGACTGCCCTCAACTGTCGGCCCGCCAGGTGATGGAGCGGCTCGACCTGCCGCGTACCACCGTCCACGAACTGCTCGTGACGCTCGAGGCTCGCTCGTACCTGATCTCGGTGCCGGGTCAGCCGGTGCAGTATCGGCTCGGCATGCCGCTGTTCCAGCTCGGCGCGGCGTTCGCGGGCCGGCTCGATCTGGTACGCGAGGCGCAGGGCGTCGCGCGGGACGTGGCTGCCCGGTGTGACGAGGCCGTGCACGTGGCGGTGCTCGACGGCGCGGACGTCATCTACCTCGTCAAGTTCGACAGCACGCACCCGGTTCGGATGGTGTCCGGGGTCGGGCTGCGGCTGCCCGCGCACTGCACGGCGGTCGGCAAGGTCCTGCTGTCGGCTCTCGATCCGGCCGACCTGGACGCCGTCCTGTTGAAGGATCCCCTGCCGGGCATGACGCCGGAGAGCATCACCGACCCGGAGCTGCTCCGTGCGCACCTCGACCGTGTCCGGGCGGACGGCGTCGCGGTCGACGTCGGCGAGTCGGACACCGCGATGCGCTGCGTCGCGGCCGCGATCCGGGACCACTCCGGCACCGTCATCGCCGCGATGAGCCTGTCCGCGCCGATCATCCGGTGGACGCCCGAGGTGCAGGTGGAGTGGACCGGGCTGGTTCGCGAAGGCGCCGCCACGCTGTCCGCCCGCATGGGCTACCGGGTCCAGTCCCGGTAACGAACCTCCCGCTTTCGGTTCGAAACACCATCGAAACATTGACATCGGTCGCCGGGCTGCTCTAGCGTCGCACCACTCGATGCGGTATATCGAACCTAGTTCGAAATCTCGAACGGCGGGTGGTCACGTGACACGACCGAACTGGAACGTCAGCGCCACTGTCTCGGCCTCGTCGCCGATCGCCTCAACCTCATCGCGCCACCGTGGCGAGCATCGAACGAACTGATCTCGGCGGGCGACCTCCGTGGTCGCCGCAACAGGAAACCCAACTGGAAACACGGCGGCGTTCGCCAGGTACGCCTTCGGCGTGCAGCCGTGCGCGGGGAGATGAAGGAGGCGGGTGTCCATGGAGGACAAAATGGGTTGGTCTCGGCGCGGCGTTCTGGGGATGGGGGTGGGAGTGCTCGGCGCGGCCGGTCTGGCCGCGTGTGGGGACACCTCCAAATCGCCGACCAAGGTGCAGGCCGAGGTCCCGCAGGAGCTGATCGACGCCGCCGCGTCGATGAAGGGCTCCTCGATGGGGATGTTGTCGCAGAAGCTCTACTCGACGGCGGCGAACGACGCCCTCGACAGCTCGATCAAGAAGTTCGCCGACACCACCGGAACGAAGATCGAGAACAGTCTGGTCCAGGCCGATGCCGGTGACGTGGTCGCCAAGATCGACGCCGAGGTCAAGGGCGGCGTGGCACGTGACCTGGCGTTCATGACCGACTCCCGGTTCGTCGCGCAGTTCCAGGCGCTCGGCGACCTGGAGGACGTCACCGACGTCGTCCAGGCGCTGACCGCCAAGTACGGCGAGCCGTGCGCGGAGGCCAAGAACTTCTGCGTCTTCGACGGCAAGTGGTTCGCGATCCCCTACCACTTCATCGGAATCGGGTCGTTCCTGCGCAAGGACTGGATGCAGGACAAGGGCATCACGCCCAAGGACATCTACAGCTGGGAGGAGCTGCGGGACGTCTGCCTGGAGATCTCCGACCCCGGCAAGCGCCGGTTCGGCTGGGGCATGACGATCAACCGGTCCGGTGACGCCAACGGCATGATCGAGGCGCTGATCAACGCGTACGGCGGGTCGATCGCCTCCAACGACGGCCGGAAGGTCACGTTCGAGTCACCGGAGACGGTGCAGGCGGTGACCTTCCTCGGCGACATCTACACCAATCCCAAGTACAAGCCGATGCTGCCGCCGGGGATCGCGAGCTGGACCGACACCAGCAACAACGAGAACTGGCTCGCCGGCATCCTCGGCTACACCCGCAACCAGTTCAGCGTCTACGCGGACTCGCGGACCAAGAAGAACCCGGTGCACGCCAACACCCACGTGTTCTCCGACTGCATCGGACCGGCCACCAACAATCCGCTGCTGCTGGGCCAGTCGCAGGGCTTCGTCATCTTCAAGGGCGCCAAGAACCCCGCGCTCGCCAAGCTCCTGGCGCAGTACCTGGTCAGCGCGCCCGCGCTGCTCGGAGTGGCGAAGGAGGCACCCGGTCTGGTGATGCCCGCCTGGGAGAAGGTCTGGGACGCGGACCCGTTCTTCACCAGCGGCGACCCGGCGTTCCCCATGCTACGCAGGATCACCCAGTTGCAGCTGCCGTTGAACACGAAGAACGGCCTGGCCTTCCCGCAGAAGGCGAGCGCCGGCCAGCAGGCCGTCGGCTCGGCCTACGTTCTCACCGACATGATGCAGCAGGTCGCGCAGGGCACCGCGCCCGCACAGGCCGTGAAGGCGGCCCACACGAAGATGGTGCAGATCTTCAACCAGCAGGGGCTGCCGCAGTGAGAACGCTCCGCCCCGCGCGGGTCCCGGCGGCGAGGACGTCCTCGTCGCCGGGATCCGGCTCCCTCACGGCGACCCAGCGCCGGCTGGGTCGTGACTGGCGAATGGCGGCGCTGTTCCTGACGCCGATGGCCGTGCTGGTCGGCGGCCTCGTCCTCGTACCGATCGCCCGGTCGATCGTCACCAGCACCACCGAACGGCACGGGCAGGAGTCCGTGTTCGTCGGCCTGGACAACTACCTCCACCTCGTCGGCGACGACCAGTTCCACACGGGCGTGGTGAACTCGTTCGTCTTCACCGCGTACGCCGAGATCTTCAAGGTCGTGCTCGGGCTGGCCGCGGCCCTGCTGCTGCACCACCGACGCCGCGGGCGTGCGGTGCTGGCGGGGTTGCTCCTGGTGCCGTGGGTGGTGCCGACCGTGGTGACGGCGTTCAGCTGGCGCGCGCTGCTCGACCCGATCTTCGGCAGCGTCAACAACCTGCTCACCGCCACCGGAATCGGACCGCTGCTGGTCGACCTGCACCTGGTCGACAGCTGGCCCGCGGGCTGGCTGTCCGACCCGTCCCTGGCCATGCCCTCGGTGATCCTCGTCAACGTCTGGAAGGGGGTGCCGTTCTTCACGGTGTGCTTCCTCGCCGGGCTGAAGGCCATCCCGGCCGACCTGTACGAGGCGGCGACCATCGACGGGGCCTCGGCGTGGCAGCGGTTCGCCAACGTGACGCTGCCCGGGCTGCGCCACGTCATCACCGTGACGGTGACCCTGTCGTCGATCTGGACGTTCAACAACTTCGACCTCGTCTGGCTGCTGACCCAGGGTGGCCCGGGTGACGTGACAGCGCCCTACGTGCTCGTCGCGTACTCGAAGGCGATCCTGCAGTTGCAGTACGGCGCGGGCGCGGCGGTCACGCTCGTCATGCTGCCGGTCATCGGCGGGCTGGTGTTCGTCCTGGTCCGGCTGTTGCGCCAGGACTCGGGGGCGAAACTGCCCCGGGCGCGACGCGCGGCGCTCCGGATCGGTACGCGGGCACGCAAGGCCCTGCCGTGGGTGATCACCGCGGTGGTCACCGGCCTGCTGATCTGGGCGTCGCCGGACATCTTCTGGAAGGCAGCGGTCGTCCTCGGGGTGATCCTGCTGATCGCGGCGGCGGTCGGTCGGGTGGTGTCGACCCTCCAGTCGCGCGGCGGTCGTCGGGCGTCGTCGACGGTGTCGAGCCTGGGCTCCTGGGTCGCGCTCGCCGGGCTGCTCTTCTTCGTGCTGGGCCCGCTGTACTGGATCAGCGTCACGGCCTTCAAGTCCGAGGGCCAGGTCGTCATGCGTACGGACGACCTGTGGCCGACGCCCTGGACCACGGAGCAGTTCACCGCGCTGTTCGCCAACCAGCCGTTCGGTCGCTGGTACCTCAACACCCTGCTGGTGTCCGCGGCGTCCACGGCGGTGGCCCTGGTCTGCGCCGCCCTCGCGGGGTACGCGTTGGCCCGGCTGCGGTTCCGTGGGGCGCAGGGCTTCACCGTCACGGTGCTGCTCACCTACGTGATGCCGGGCGCGCTGCTGTTCATCCCGCTCTACCAGATGCTCATCGGCGTGCGGCTCACCGACTCGTTGTGGTCGCTGGTGGTGACGTACCCGACGTTCACGCTTCCGTTCGCCACATGGCTGCTGGTCGGCTACTTCTCCTCGATCCCCGTGGAGCTGGAGGAGGCCGCGCTCGTCGACGGCTGCACCCGCCTACAGGCGTTCGGCCGGGTGGTGCTGCCGCTGGCCAGGCCGGGGCTGCTGGCGGTTGCGCTCTTCACCCTGACCAACGCCTGGAACGAGTTCCTGTTCGCCTTCGTGTTCATCACGAAGGACGAGTACAAGACGCTGCCGGTGGGGATGCAGTCGATGATCGCCGGAGACGTCGTACCGCAGGGACAGCTCGCCGCGGCCTCGCTGCTCGTCAGCATCCCCGTGGTGATCATGTACGCGCTCGGGCAGCGCTTCCTGACCGAAGGGCTGACCGCCGGAGCGGTTAAGGGCTGACCTGCGGAGATCAGGTGTACGCGAGCACGAAGTCGACGGTCCCCGTACCGCCGGGCTGGTCCTGCGGGGTCTGGATACCCGCCAGGTGGATGTGCAGTTGGTCCTGCTGGCGGGCGTCGGCCGAGTTGATCCCGAGCCCGATGTTCGGGTACACCACATGCGACGGCTGCCCGGGCTGGGCGTTGATCCAGGCGTCCAGCCAGTAGTTCGGCGCGGCGGTGGTCGCGATGAACGGGCACTCGATGCCCTTCACGCGGCAGGTCGGCACGAGCAGATAGTTGTGGGTGTTCGGCGGGGCTCCGTTCAACACCACGTAGGTGGACGTGGTGTGCAGGCAGCTGGTCGGCGGCGTGGTCCGCCTACCCAGGCAGACCTGGACCCGGTCCCAGAGGTCGAACCGGCCGCCGGTGTCGGTGGGATAGCCGCACAGGGCCGACGGGGTCGGGCAGGCGGTGCCGCCCGGGTTCGGCGGCGGGGGTTGGGGTGAGCCGTCACCACCGTCGGCCATTCCGCCGTCCGCCCCGGCCAGGGTGAGAAGCCCGCCCGCGCTGGCCACCCCGGACAGCTTGACGAACTGACGTCGGGCAATCTGATCGATCCGTCTGCTGCCGCTCATCGCCACTCTTCACCCGGGACGATCCGAGGACACTGCCCGATCCGAAGTCCCTGGTCAGGGTTCGGACGAGCAGGTCGGAACGTGCCGAGATTAGGACAAACTTTCACACCTGGAGGGCCGCCAGTACCGGAGTCGCCTGATCGTGTAGCTGCCGGAATCCGTCGTGTGCGGGGATGGTCGCGTCGGCGAGGCTGATGCCTCAGAGTCATAAATATGCCTCTGAGGCATCAGCCTTGTCGGGACCCGTGCGTCAGCGTCCGACTCGCACGCGGTCGGCGGCGTACAGCTCACGGGACCCGTCGGCACGGAAGATCACGATGACCGGAATGCCCTCGCCGATCTCCAGTTCGCGCCGCTCGGCGGGCGTCGGCATCCGCGCGGTAGCGGTGTCGCCCTTGAGGAGGGTGACAGTTTCAGTCGGCTCGTCGGCGCGGACGAACGTCCCGCGCGGCGGTTCCACGATCACAAGCCCTTCCGACCGGAGTAGCGCCACCGCCTGTCGGACGCTCGTCCGGCTCAGCCCGTACTCCTGAGCCAACCGCAGCTCGCTGGGGAGCGACGCCCCGGGTGCCAGATCGCCAGAAGTGATCCGGTCACGCAGAAGGTCTGCGAGTTGCCGGAACACGGCGCGATCCGCGTTGGGGTCGATCACCAGAATGACGCTACGTAGACAACAGTTCTACGTCTTATTGTATCTACAGTCCTACGTCGTTACGGTGATATCGGCTGCGGCGACGGCAGGCATGCGAACCGGCCGTTCGCCGAATCGACAGAGCCAGAGGGAGCTTCGATGCCCCGCGTGTCGTACGAGGAATATCTGGTGGCCGTGGCGATGACCCTGGCGCGGCGGCACCATCCGGTCTGGTCCTGGCCTCGGTGGCGGTACGTCTGCCGTTGCGGCAACGGCCTGCCCTGCCGGACGCGGCATCGGGTTCCGATCAGTCACGCGCACTGGCCGAGCCAGGAGGGGCCACGATGACCAGCCACCTTCCGAGCACGCCGGCCTGGACCTGCCGCGGCTGCGGCGTCGACTGGCCGTGTCGCGCCCGTCGGCGAGAGCTGCGAGGGGAGTACGCCGGAGCGCAGGTGTCACTCACCCTCTACCTGGCCGCCCAACTCGTCGACGCCACCCGCGATCTCGCCCACGTCCCCGCCGACAGTCTGTACGGCCGGTTCCTCGGCTGGGCCCGCCGAGCGGACGCGGACGATCGGCCGGAGGCCATCCAGAGCAGGTAGATCAGACCGACGAGCAACAGCGTCCTTCCGCTCACTGAGCGAGCGACTTCTCGAACCAGTGGTGGGCGTAGTGCTCGGTGTTGTAGGGCGGGATCTCCCGGTAACCGGCCGAGCGGTACAGGGCGATCGCCTCGGTGAGGTTGCGGTTGGTGTCCAGCCGCACGGTGGTCGCGCCACGCTCGGCGGCGTACCGTTCCAGCTCGCCCAGCAGTCGCCGTCCGATGCCCAGCCCACGCACGGTGTCCGCCACCCAGACGCGTTTGATCTCGGCGGGCCCGTCGCGGTGCAGTTTCACGGCACCGCAGCCGACGGGCTCGCTGTTGAGGGTGGCGAGCAGGATTACACCGGCCGGCGGTGTGAGTGCCTCATCGTGGACCGCGTTGCTCAACGTCGGGTCGAATCCGTCGTCGAACCGTCGACCGACGTCCCGGGCGTACGCCCGCAGGCAGGCGCGGACCCGCGGATCGCCTGGCGGGCACGGTTCGACCACCACCATCGACCCGACGAGCAGCCGTTCGACCTCGGCCATGGCGGTGACGAGTCGGTCCCGGCGCTGAGCGGTGAGCGGTTCGAGGATCGAGGCGGCCAGCTCGTCGGACCGCCGGTCGAGTTCGGCCCACTCCCTGCGGCCGGCGTCGGTGAGGGCGGCGGTGCGGACCCGGCCGTCGCCGCCTGCCTGGTCGGCCGGCCCTACGGTGACGAGCCCGTCGTTCTCCAGGGCACGCAGGAGCCGACTGAGATATCCCGAGTCGAGGCCCAGCCGGGCTCGGAGCGCCGCGACCTCGGCACCCGCCAGGCCGATCTCCCACAGCAGGCGCGCCTGCCCGAGCGGGCGCCCCTGGGCCATGTACTCGTCGTCAAGCGCACCCACCCGCTGGGTGACCGTCCGGTTGAACCGCCGTACGGCGGCGACGAGCGCGGAGTCCATACCTCTGACTTTAGTCAGATTGTCGGACACTGCGATAGGAGAGGATGCCGGCGCGATCCAGGACGACCACCGCGAGCACCACCACCGTGGCGACCGCGCTGAGCGCCAGCAGCGGCGGACGCAGGGCCACCGCCACACCGCCGAGTACGAACAGGGCGGCGACCCGGGGCCACGAGATCCGCCGGTGGATCGTCAGGGAGAACAGGATGCGCCCGACGAGGAACAGCGCAGGGCCGCCCATGATGACCAGGGCGGAGGCCGTGTCGCCCTTCTCGGTGGGGTGGGCGATGCTCAGTTCGGCCCCGACAGCCGTCAACACGATGCCCGCGATCATCACCAGGTGCAGGTCACCGGTCACGACGCCCAGCCGCGACGGGTCGGCGCGATCGAGGGCCGGGCCGAGACGCTGCCCAGCGGGGGTCACGTAGAGCAGACCGATCATTACGGCGGTGGCGAAGACCAGCAGGAAGGCGACCGTCCCGGCGAGGTCCAGGCCGGTGCCGGCGTACGACAGGCCGGCCACCAGAACGAGTTCACCGAGCCCGATGATCATGATTTGTTGATAGCGCTCGGCAAGGTGCCCGCCCGTGAGGTGCAGTTCGTGCCGCCGCGCGCGACCCAGCCTTGGCGTGGGCCAGCCGAGCCGTGGGCCGGTCAGGTCGATGACGAGAGCGAACACCCAGAGCGCCACCCGCCACGCCGGCAGGAGCACACCCGCCAGCCACACCACGGCGGTGACGCTGTACCAGCAGAGGATCCGCAGCGCCCGGCGCTGGCGCGGGTGACCGCGCAGCATCGTGACGGTGACCACGCCACGGACGAGGTGGACCCCGACGTACGCGCCAGCGAAGAGCGCGGCCCGACCGTGCAGTCCCTGAGGGGCCGCCACCCCGGCCAGCAGGCTGCCCAGCGCGGCGACGATCAGCACCGCTCGGATGACCGGAGTCTCCGGGTCGTACCAGTCGGCGGTCCAGGTGGTGGCCACCCAGATCCACCAGACGGCGGCCAGCAGCAGGGCGGTACGCAGGGCACCGCCCAGCGTGAAGTTGTGCAGCAGGTGCTGGGCCGTCTGACTGAGGGCGAGCACGAACGCCAGATCGAAGAAGAGTTCCAGGAACGAGGCGCTGAGCGATGCGTCGCTTCCCCGTAGCAGCCGTTCGGGCCTGCTCGCCATCTGTCCGTCGTACCACCCGGGACCCGCAGTCGGAGGCAAAAGCGCCTCCGCGACGTCGCCGACCCCCGCCGCCGATGGGAGCGCCCGAGGCGACGACCCGCCCGCCCCTCCTGTCGTTGATCCGGCTGCACCCCTGGTCAGCGCCGACCACGGTGGGGGCACCGACGCACCGAGGAGAGACGCCGATGACCAGTCAACGGGAGACCGTACGGGTCGACCACGACCTGTTCCGCGCCGTATACGACTCGCCCGCGTCACTGCCCGGCCGGCACCGGTGGACCACCCCGGAGTCGGACGTCCGGCGTCTGGAGAAGCTGCTCGGCATGCCGACGCGGACGATCGGCGCCCCGCTCTGGGTCAGCGGTGACGAACCGGACTGCCCGAAGTGCGGCCGGCGGATCACCTGGTACGACATCGTCTCCTCGGCGGTAACCGGCCTGCACGACAAGGGCATGATCGCCGAGGTCATCCTCGGCGACCACAAGTACGTCAACACCGAGGTCCCGGACGCCATCCCCGGGGTGCACTGCGCCGACTGCCACACCGCCATCGACGGCCTGCGCAGCTTCAAGTGCCACAACTGGGCGTACGCCTTCGAGGCGCTGGAGGCCGTCCGGGAGCGCATGGCCGGCGGGCCCGGCCCGACCCAGCGCGTGGCCGACGGCCCCGCGCCGACCTGAGCCCACGCCGAGCGGCCCGACGCCGGCGATCCACAGGCGCTCCCTCCGACACATGCGCTGCCGCGTTTCCAAGGTGCCTCCAAGATGAACGCGGTATGAACGTGTGGTGAGGTGAGTCATGGCCGACAACGGCAGTACGGACGTCCCAGAGATCAGCGCCGAGTGGTACCACGACATCGTCGATGCCGCCGCCGGCACCCCGCACCCGGTGCAGTGGTTCGTCGAGCACGCCACCGAGGGGGTGATCCTGCTGCTCGGCGCACTGCTGGTGGTGGCCGCGCTGCGCCGCCTGGCCGGCGGCCCGCACGACCGGGCACTCGCCCTCGTCGCGCCACTGCCGACTCTCCTGGCGTACGGGAGCAGCGAATTCCTCAAGACCGTGGTGGACGAGGACCGGCCGTGCCGGACGGTGGGCCGGGCGATCATCGCCGGCGCCTGTCCACCGCCGGGTGACTACTCGTTCCCGAGCAACCACGCCACCCTGGCCGGCGCGCTGGCGATCACCACCCTGCTGCTGTCCCGGCGGCTAGGGCTGTTCGCGCTGCCGCTGGCCGTACTGGCCGCGTTCTCCCGGGTCTTCGTGGGCGTGCACTACCCGCACGACGTGGCCGTCGGGCTGCTGCTCGGCGCCCTGGTCGCCCTGGTCGCCACCCCACTGCTGGCCCGCCCGGTCGCCGAGGCGTTGCGTCGCCGCACCGATGCCCGTCGTCCGGTACCCGACCTGGCCGGCCGACCCCGCCCGTAGAGCCGCGAGAGTTCAGGTGGCCAGGAGCGCGCCCGCCGTGCCGAGGAGCAGGAACGGTCCGAACGGGAGGTGGGTGGTCCATCGGACTCGCCGTGTTGCCAGCAGCCCCAGGCTCACCAGCGCGGACAGCCCGAACGTGAGCAGCAGCCCGAGCACGAGGACGGGCCAGCCGTACCAGCCGAGCAGCGCGCCCACGCTGAGCGCCAACTTGGCGTCGCCCAGCCCGAAGCCCCGACGACCGAGCAGCAGAGTGCTGGCGGCGAAGAACAGCGCCAACCCCGCGCCGGCGGTGACAGCTCGCGCCCAGGAGCCCACGCCGGCGTCGGTGAGCGCCGCCGCGCCGAGCAGCAGCCACGTCCCGGCAGCCGCGGGCAGGGTGAGTCGGTCGGGTAGCCGGTGCACGGCCAGATCGACGACCACCGCCGGCAGGGTCCAGCCCAGCCACCACACCAGAGCCGGCAGCGCTCCGAGTGGCGGGCCCGCGAGCACGAGCAGCGCCACGGCGGCGAGCGCGGCAACCTCGATCGCGCCCGGCGGCGGCCCGACCCGGGCGTGACACCGGCCGCACCGGCCCGCCGGGCCGAGCGCGGGCCACGGCCTGGTCAGGCTGACCACGGCCCCGCAGGCGTCGCAGCCGGTCCGGCTGGGAGCGTTCGAGGGTACGGCGTGACGCACGACGGCCAGCCGCAGCAGCGGGGTGACGAGCAGGGATGCCAGCACGGACGCGAGCCGGAGCCAACGGGTACCCGTGACCGGCTCCAGCTCGGTGCCCGCAGAGTCGGCCGACGCGGACGGTTGGCCGGGTGGTTCAGCCGTCAGCGCCACGTCGACCCCGCCGAACGTCCGGCAGCCGCCCCGAAAGGTGAACACGGATCGTGACTGAACGTTCGCTCGGGTGTAGCGGATGGCGCGGAAAGGGACGTCTGCCACCGGCGGCTCCCGCCTCTGGTGAGAACCAACGGCACGCGCCGAGGCGTGACCCGAGGTGCGGGTCGAAGGCCGGCACACGGGCGGGATGTCCCACTCCCGCAAGGGGCGCAGGGGTCACGACGGACCGACCCGGGCCGACATTGCCAGACCGTCGGCGACCCCTCGATCGGTCGCCGTCCGGAGTGCGGCTCGGACACCTGCCACCACCACCCATCATCACGCAGAGTGTTCGGTTGAATTGCCTCTGTTGCATCGGCGATCGTGAGCTTATGCTCGCCCCTTGGGTGTGACGCAAGCCTCACCTCGACGACCGGAGAACACGGGACCTTGCATTTGTAGAAGATCCGCAACGGTGAATGCAGAAGCGAAATGAACGGTCGGATGTACTGATCCGGGCGCGCTTCCGCATGCTCGACAACGGCGTCTCGTCGCCACGTCGGGCGATCACGAGGAGGGTTCGGCGGTGCGCGGACGGCAGCTCGGACGAGCGGCAACCTGCCTGCTGGCGATCGTGGCGGCAGTGACGGTGACCGCCTGCGGCAGCGAGCAGGAAGCGGTCGAACGACCGGCATCGGGGCAGGGCGACGGAGCACGGACGGATACGGGCGCCGAACGCGCCGCGGCGGAAAAGGCGGCGCTCGAGGCGTACTCCGGATATCTCACGGCCTCGCGCACGGCGAGTCGGCGCAGCGATCCGCACGCGCCGGAACTGTCCAGATTTCTCGCGGATCCACTGTTGACTCGGGTGCAATTGTCCATTCGCGACGCTAAGGAGCACGGCGCGATGCGTACCGGGACATTGAGATCCGATCCCACCGTGACGTCCGTCGACCTCGACTCCGACCCGGCCACCGTGGAGATCCAGGACTGCCTGGACGCGACCGGATACCGGCTGGTCTACACCAAGGACCAAAAGATGGTCCCGGGCAGCGGTGGCGGCAGGCACCTGGCCACTGCCACCGCCACCCGCTATCCGGACGGCCGGTGGCTGATCAGCTCCGGTTCCGCGCACCAGGACCAGCCGTGCTGACCCGGCGGGTCCTCGCGGGCGTCGGCCTGGCGATGCTGCTGATGGTCGGCGGGACCCTGCCGGCCGCCGCCGCACGGCGCGCCGGCCCGGGTGTGGAGTGCCCGCCCGGCCAGCCGGACTGCAATGTCTGGGACGACGAGCCTGGCCACCCGGGCGACCCCGGCGGTGGTGGAGACAACGGCGGCGGCAACTCCGGTGGCGGTGGCGGTGGCGGTGTCTGCCAGTGGGGCGGCCGGACGATCCCCTGCTACGACGACCTGCTGGGCTGGTTCAACAACGGCGACGGCTGCTACTACAAGCTCGCCGTGCCCCAGCCGTCGGCACCCGAGGGCCAGCAGTGGTACGTGCAGACCTGCAACGGCGGCGCTGTCGGCACGCAGGTCAACGTGCTGCTCGACGGACCGCCAGCCGGCTTCGGCACACCGCCGGACCCGGAGGAGCTGGCCCGTCGGGCCCTCGCGTCGATCAAGCTGCTGCCGGCGCGACTCAAGGTCGCTCCCCGCAAGGACATCGGCCCCGGCCTCGTCGGGCTGCCGGTCTGGATGTGGGCCACCCCGAGCGCCAGCTACTTCGGCCCCCTGAACGCCTCCGCGAGCGACCGTGGACTGACCGTCTCGATCGAGGCCAAGGTCGACCGGATCGTCTGGAGCATGGGCAACGGCGACACGGTCACCTGCACCAAGCCCGGCACGCCGTACGACCCGAAGGGCAGGCGCGCCGGCCGCACCTCACCGGACTGCGGTTACGACCGGGGCTACCCGAAGGCCGGCACCTACCGGGTGGGTGCCACCACGTACTGGACGGTCCGCTGGTGGACCGACAACGGCGTCGAGGGCGACCCGATCGCGCAGACCCGGACCAGCGGCACCGTGCCGGTCCAGATCAGGGAGCTCCAGGTGGTGACCAGGTGAACGCGCCGGTTCTGCGAGCCCCACAGTCACGAATGGAGATCGAACGGTGAGTGTGGCGACGCGTAACGCGACCGGGCCGGTGGACGCGCCGGTCAGCCCGCCGAAGGTGGTCCGGCAGCGCCGCGTCCGCCCCGGACTGCTGGGTCTCGCCGTCCTCCTGATCGCCCTCGGTGGGCTGGGAGCCGCGTTCGCGGTCACCTCGGTCCGGGCCACCGGTAGCTACCTCGCGGTGGCCCGACCGGTGGAGGTGGGACGGGAGATCAGCGCGGCCGACCTGATCACCGTGCAGGTCGCCGGCGGCCAGGGGCTGCGCCCGGTGCCCGCCGGACGGCTGGACGAGGTGGTCGGTAAGCGCGCCGCCGTGGCGCTGGTGCCGGGCACCCTGCTCACCCTCGGGCAGGTCACCGACGACCCGCTGCTCGGCCCCGGGCAGCAGCAGATCGCGCTCGGTCTGAAGACCGCCCAGGTGCCGGCTCGCCAGCTGCACCCCGGTGACAAGGTGTTGCTGGTCAGCACTCCGGACGACAACGCCACCGGGGCGGCAGCCGCGCCGGGCACCCGGTTCGCCGCCACCGTCATCGACATGGTCACCTCGACGAACGACGAGAAGGTGCTGTACCTGGCGCTCCTCGTCCGGGACGTACCCGCCGTGGTGGCGCTGGCCGCCCAGGAGCGGATCGCCGTCGTGCTGACCGAGGCGGCCTGAGCATGGCGATCATCGCGTTGGTATCCGCGAAGGGGTCACCTGGCGTGACCACCTCTGCGCTGGCCTGCGCGCTGACGTGGCATCGCCGGCTGGTCCTCGCCGAGTGCGACCCGGCCGGCGGATCGATCCTCGCCGGATATCTGGGCGGTCAGTTGGACGGCCCGCGCGGCATCGGGGAGTTGGCCGTCGGCGAGCTGCGCGACGGCAACCTGGAGACGGCGTTCTGGTCCCAACTGGTCGACCTGGACGCGCCGCGCCGGGAACGGCTGCTGCTGCCCGGCCTGGTCGATCCGACGCAGGCCGGCAGCGTCACCCCGCTCTGGCAACGCTTCGCCGACTACTTCAACGCCCTGGACCAGGGCACCCCCGGCTACGACGTGCTTGTCGACTGCGGCCGACTGCACGTCACCGGTCCACCGTGGCCACTGCTGCGGGCCGCCTCGGTGGTGCTGCTGGTGACCCGGGCCCAACTGCCCGACCTGTCCGGGACGCGGGCGGTGGTCACCGCGATCGAGCGGGACTTTGCCGAACACCGGGTGCCGCCGGGCACCCTGCGGCTGCTGCTGGTCGGCGACGGACACGGGCGCGCCGAGATCAGTCGCGGGCTGAAGCTGCCGGTGATCGCCCGGCTGCCGCACGACCCGCGTACCGCAGGGGTGCTCGCCCTCGGCGGGACCGTACGGGCCGGACGGCCGCTGCTGCGCGCGGCGACTGCGCTGGAGGTGCCGATCGGGGCGCTGCTGGAACGCCGGCGGGCACGACTGGCCTGGCCGGTGCAGCAGGGGGTGCCGGATGCGGTTTGAACCCGTCTCCGCCGACCCGCGGCAGCAGCCGCCCGGTGCGACGTCCACCGCGCCGCCGCTGACCCCGACGAACGGCCGGCACCACCACGCGACGCCGATGCCGCAGCCGGCCCCCTCGGCCACGCCGCCACCCGACGCGGCGCCCCGGCCCCGGATGGACTTCCAGGTGGTCCGGGAGCTGCGCCGGGAACTCACCGAACGCCTCACCCTGTGGCAGCGCGGCCGCGAGTTCACCGTCGACGAGGAGGACACCGAGCGGGCTCGGCTGGCCGTCCAGGTGGTCGCCGAGTACGCCGACGCGGTCCGCCGGGCCGGCACACCGATGGCCGCCGGTGAGGAGCGCCTGCTGCTCGACCAGGTGACCGCCGAGCTGGTCGGGCTCGGCCGGCTACAGACCCTCCTGGTCGACGACACCATCGAGGAGGTGCACATCCTCGGCTGTGACCAGGTGCGGATCACCCGGCACGGCGGCGGGGTGGACTGGGGTGAGCCGATCGCCGACAGTGACGCGGAGCTGGTGGAGATCCTTCAGGCGGCGGCGCGACGGGCCGGCGCGACCGAACGGTCACTGTCTACGGTGAAGCCAACCCTCGACCTGCAACTTCCCGACGGCAGTCGGCTGGCCGCGGTGTTCCTGGTCAGCCACCGCCCGTACGCGGTGATCCGCAAGCACAACACCCTGGACGTGAGCCTCGACGACGTGGCCGGTAGCCGGGGCGACCTGGACGAGATGATCGACCCGTTGCTGCGCGACTTCCTGCGTGCGGCGATGCGCGCCGGGTTGAACATCATGGTCGCCGGGCTGGCCGGCGCCGGTAAGACCACGATCATCCGCGCGTTGATGAACGAGATCCCGCCCGACGAGCCGTACGTGCTGCTGGAGGAGAGCCGGGAACTGCTGCCGGCCCGCCGTCGGGAGCGGCACCGGGCGGTGATGAGCTTCGAGGCCCGGGAGGGGCACGGCGAGCGCGGCTTCGACGGCCGTCCGGCGGGCGAGGTGACGATCGCCGACCTGATCCCGCTGTCGCTGCGGATGGGCGTCCTGCGGATCATCGTGGGCGAGGTGCGGTCCCGCGAGATCGTGCCGATGCTCCAGGCGATGACCACCAGCCGGGGGTCGATGTGCACGATCCACGCCCGTACGGCCGCCGGGGTGGGCGAGCGGATCGTCGAGCTGGCGCTGGCCCACGGCCGCGAGATGACCGTCGACCAGGCGCGCCGGATGGCCGGCAATGCCCTCGACCTGATCGTCTACGTCACCGTCGAGGACGAGAGCGCGATCGGCGGGCGCAAGCACCGGTTCGTCTCGCACGTGGAGGAGGTGATCGGAGCCGGCGAGGCCGGACGGATCACCACCACCACCGTCTTCGGCCCCGGTCCGGACGGCCGCGCGGTCCCCCGACACCTGCCCGAACGGGTCCGCGACCAGTTGCTCCGCGTGGGGTACGACGTCCGACTGCTGACCCGGTGGATCGAGGCGGGCACCGGCGCCTGGCGGCGACCCCGGCAGACCCGACTGGCCCGGCGGTGACCTGATGGGGAACAGCCTGGAGTTGATCGCGGTGGTCTCCGGGGCCGCCTGCGTGGCAGGGCTCCTGCTGGCGGTTGTCGCACTGGTGGGTACCCGTCGACCCGCCGGCCCAGCTCCGGGGGCGGGGCCTGGCCTCAGCCGCCTCTGGCGCGGCTCCGGCGCCACGCCCGCCGAGCGGCGGTCCTACCAGGCGTTGCTGCTCGCGGCGGTGGTCGCCGGCGCGTTGGCGTTCCTGCTCACCGGGCTGCCGGTGGTGGGCCTGCTCGTGGCGGTGGCGGTGCCCGGCACGCCGTGGCTGTTCGCGGTCGGTAAGGCCGAGCAGCGGGCGATCGCCCGGATCGAGGCCGTCGGCGAGTGGACCCGGCGACTGAAGGACGTCTCCGGTACCGGCCAGGGCCTCCAACAGGCAATCATCAGCACGATCGGCAGCGTGCCGCCCGGGATCGAGGACGAGGTACGAGTGCTCGCCGCCCGGTTGCAGGCCGGCTGGCTGGCCCGCTCCGCGCTGCTGGCGTTCGCCGACGAGATCGGCGACCCGGTCTGCGACCAGGTGGTGGCGGCGCTGATCCTGCACCTCACCGACCGGGGCGAACGGCTCGGAGACGTACTCGGGTCCATCGCCGGTGCGGCGTCCGCCGAGGTGGCGACCCGTCGGGAGATCGAGGCCAAGCGCACCCAGCCCCGCTTCGCGGTCCGCTTCCTCACCGGGATGACGCTGGCGACACTGGCGTACGGGCTGGTCAACAGCGAGTACATCAAGCCGTACGGGACACCGGTCGGTCAGGTCGTGATGGCCGCGCTGGGCGCCGCCTTCATCGGCCTGCTGGCCTGGGTCCGCTCGATGAGTCAGCCGCAGCGGCCGGCCCGGTTCCTACCGGCGCCCGACCCCCAGGAGGTCATCGCGTGAGCGTGAGTGGCACCGCGTCCGCAGGAGGCTCGCGGTGATCGTCAACTGGCTCCTCGGCATCGCCGTGTCCGGTGGAGCGGCGATCGGGTTGGGCCTGTTCCTGGTGATCCGCGAGTTGGTGCCGGCCACTCCCGCGCTCGGGCCGGCACTGCGCCGCCTGCACCAACCGCCGGGCACCGGGCGGGTGGCTGCTCCCGCCTCCCGCCGGTTGGACTGGCTGACCGGGCTGTCCCGCTGGCTGCGACCGCCGCACCGGCAGCTCGCCCTGATCGGTCAGACCTCCGAGCAGTACGCGCTGTCGGTGCTGCTGTCCGCCCTGATCGGCCTGGCCGCGCCGACCCTGCTCGTGATGGCGCTGTTCGTCCTCGGCATCTCGCTGCCACTGGCCGTACCGGTGCTCGGCAGCCTCGGCCTGGCGTTGATCGCCGGGCTGCTGGCACACCAGTCGGTGCTGACCAAGGCGAACGCCGCCCGCGACGAGTTCCGTCAGGCCGTGTGCACGTACCTGGATCTGGTGGCGTTGCAGCTCTCGGCGGCGCACGGGCCGGTGCAGTCGCTGGAGCGGGCCGCCGCGGTCTGTGACGGCTGGGTGTTCGACCGCCTCCAGGAGTCGCTGCGGATCGCCCAGATGCAGATGCACGCGCCCTGGGACGAGCTGCGCGACCTCGCCGACAAGATCGGCATTCCGGAGCTGGGCGATGTCGGCGCGATCATGCGCTCCTCGGGCAGCGAGGGCGCACAGGTGCACGAGACCCTGCGCAGCCGGGCGGACTCGCTGCGCGACCAGATCCGCACCGACGGCCTGGCCCGCGCCGAGGGCGTTACCAGCAAGCTCGACATTCCGGGCGCGTTGCTCGTCTTCGTGCTGCTCGGCTTCGTCGTCTACCCGTTCGTGGTCCGCATCTGAATCGCCCCCCGAGAGAAGGAGTACGCCATGCCCATCCTCACCTACCTGCACGTCGTGCTGACGACGCGCCTCGCCGAACTCCGTCGCGACGGCGAGCGCGGCGACAGCCCGGTACCGACCGCCGTGATCATCATGGGTCTCGTCTTCGTGGCGACCGTCGTCACGGGCCTGGCCCTCGCCCGGGCCAGAGGCTGGATGAACGCCATCCAGGCACCCGCGAACCCGCAGTAACCGGCATGCACCGAGCCGCTTTCCCGAGGTGGCGCCGAGCGGTTCCCGCCGCCCGGCGTCGCCTCGTGGCCGGCGATCGGGAGCGGGGTGCCAACCCGGTGGAGCTGGCCGTGGTGATGCCGCTGATCCTGGTGCTCCTGTTCGCCTCACTCCAGATCGCTGCCGTCTTCCTGGCCCGCTCCACGGCGTTGAACGCCGCCCAGAGCGGGGTCAACGCGCAACGGCGCTACAACGCGTCCGACGGCGCCGGGGTGACCAGCGCCCGCCGGTTCCTGGCCACCACCGGCGATTGGCTGCTGAGCTGGGACGCCGGCGGCGGTCCGAACTGTGTGACAAGCGAGGTCGACGTGACCTGCACGGTGACCGGTCGGTCCCTGTCGGTCGTACCCGGCGTGCGCTTCGCGATCCGGCAGACCGCGCACGGGCCGGTGGAGCGGGTGACAGCGCCGTGATCCGGGCCGCCGAGCGGGGCTCGGTCTCCATCGAGGTCGCGGTGCTCGCGCCCGCGTTCATCGCGTTGATGGTGCTGGCCGGCGTGGCCGGACGCAGCGCCGTGGCGGCAGAGACCATCGACGCCGCCGCGCACGATGCGGCCCGCGCCGCCTCGATCTCCCGCACTGCGGCCGAGGCCCGCAGGGATGCGCGTAACGCGGCTCAGCAGCAGTTGGACTGGCGAGGACTCAGTTGCACCGACACTCCGACCCTGACGTTCAGCGGCTCGGTCGGCCGGGAGACCACCAGCTTCGACGAGGCCTACGGCAGCGCGCTCGGCCAGAACGCGACGGTCACCGTCACTGTCGCGTGCCGGGTGTCCTTCCGGGATCTGCGACTCAACGCCGTACCCGGGATGCCCAGCGAGAACCGCATCGAGGCCAGCTTCACCTCCCCACTGGACCGCTACCGGAGTCGACGATGAACGTCCGTACGCTCTCCGGCGACCACGGCCGGGTCAGCATCTTCCTGGCCGTGGCGATGGTCGGCGTACTGGCCATCGTGGGGCTCTCGTTCGACGGCGCGGGCCAGCTCCGCACGCTGCAGCACGCCGACAACCTGGCGGCAGAGGCGGCCCGCGCGGGCGGGCAGGCCATCGACCGCGCCACCGCGATCGAGGGCGGGCCGACGCGGATCGACCAGCCGCAGGCCCGCGTCGCGGTCGCCGACTACCTCTCCGCCGCCGGTACCACCAGCCACACCGTGAGCTTCCCGCGAATCGCCGGGGAGACCGTCGTCCGGGTACGCCTGACGATCACCTACCGCCGCTCGATGCTCGGCCTGTTCGGCCTGGCCGACCAGGTCACCGTCACCGGTGAGGCGACCGCGCGGGCCATCACCACAGGCCCAGCCCCGGCCCCATAGGAAGGAAGGCAGCCATGTCCGCATCGGGTCGGTCCGTCGTACGGCGGACGGGACGCGTCCTCACCGGCCTCGGCGCGCTCGTCGTGCTCTGCGCTCTGGTGGCGGGTGCGCCGATCGCGTTGCTCGCCTTCGCCGGCAATCCCCTGCCCGACCATCTGCCCACTCTCGCCGAGGTGGGAACCGTCCTGACCAGCCGGGACGACGGGCAACTCTTCCTGCGGGCCCTGGCGCTCGCCGGTTGGTTCGGCTGGGCCACGTTCACCTTCTCGGTCCTCGTCGAGTTGGTCGCGCAGATCCTGCGCCGGCCCGCGCCCAAGCTGCCCGGAATGAGCCGCCAGCAGAAGGCCGCCGCCGCGCTGGTCGGTTCGGTCGCCCTGGTCCTCGCGGCCAGCCCGGCCGCCGCCAGCGCCGCGGCGATCTACACCGGTCCGGCGTACGCCCAGTCGAGCACGTCGACGAGCGCCGCCCGACTGCCCGAAGGCGGGCCGCTCGGGCTGGCCGGGAGTGGGCCGCTCGGCCTGGTCGCGCCCGGCAGCCCGAGCGCTGGTGAGCAGGCGGCGCCGGTGTATCGCGTGGCGCGCGGCGACTATCTCGGCGAGGTGGCCGAGCGGTACCTCGACGAGTTCGACGACTATCGACAGCTCGCCAAGCTGAACCGGCTGGACGACCCGGATCGGATTCGTCCCGGCCAACTGCTCCGGCTGCCGGCAGAGGCCGCCGACCAGGGCGCTCACCCGCACGCCACCGGCAAACTCGTCGGCCGGCCCGCCGCGCCCAAGCCACCGGCTCAGCGACCGGCACCCGAGCAGACCGCGCCGGAGCAGACCGCGCCGGCACCCCCCGGCGGTACGGAGTCGACAGGTCAGGTGCCCTCGATGACCGTCGGCGCGGCTCGGGCCGGAACCACCGACCGGGTGAACCGACCGCTCGCGGTGTCCGCCGTGCTGGCCGTCGCGAGCATCGTGGGCGCACAGATCGGCGCGGTTCTCGGGCTGCGCCGCCGCCCCGCCACCGCCGGTGCCACCCCCCGGTTGGTCGCGGCTGCCCGCGCACCCCGGCGCGGCGCGGATCGCAGTGGCGGCAGCCCCCGCGGCGCTCGGAGCGGCGGCAGCTCCCAGAGCGGTCGCAGTGGCGGCAACTCCCGCAGCGGTCGGAGCAGCGGTGCCGCCTGGGCTGCCAGCCGTGCGGCCGCCGCCACCGAGAGCACAGCGCCGCCGACCGGAGGCCCGGCCGCGAGTGCCGAACCGGGCTGGACCGGTGAGCAGGACTGGACGGGTCGTGACCAGCGCGGACTGCCCGCCGGCGGACCCGGCTGGGATGCCGTGCCGGATGAGCCGTCGAGCGGGCGGCACCGACGGAGCTGACCGGTCGCGCGCCGGCACGAGGCGGCACGAGGCGGCACGAGGCGGCGAGTGGCGGCGCGCGGCGGCGCGCGGCGGCGCGCGGCGGCGAGTGACGGCGGATGACGGCACGCGGCGGCGAGTGGTCTGGAGAGCGACACCAGCCGGACGGCGTCCGGTGGAGGTCACCCCAGCCGACGGCGTCCGGTCGCGCTCGGCGGAGCGAGTCAGGGCAGGCGGGTCTGCAGGACGCCGTCCTGGACGCGGGTGGGCAGGATCTGCTGGTCGTTGCCGGAGGGCCCCTGCATGACCTCACCGCCGTTGAGCCGGAAGGCGCTGCCGTGCCAGGGACAGACCACGCAGGCGTGGCCGTCGATCTCCTGGACCTCGCCCTCGCCCAACGGGCCGCTCTGGTGCGGGCAGCGCTCCAGCATCACGGTGACCTCCTCACCGTGGCGGTAGAGGATCACCGAGATGTCGTCGTCCACCTCGCGGGTGATCAACGTGCGCTGCGGCAGGCTGGCCATGTCGACCAGCGAGTGCCACCCGTCGCTCATCCGGTGCAGCTCGGACACGCTCTGGTTGACCTGGGCGCCCTGCTTGTACGCCAGGTGTCCACCGATGTACGCGCCGAGGCTGACGGCGGAGAGGCCGAGGAACCCGAGCGCCTTACCGACACCGCTCCGCCCGGAGAGCCGCGCCGCCAGCGATCCGGCGTAGAGCCCGACACCGACGGTGTTCGCGGCGGCGTGCACGAGGCCGACCCGGCGCTGGTCCCGGGAGAGCGCCGCCCAGTCGTTCAACCCGGCAACCGCCGCCGGCAGCGCGCTGACCGTCCCCAGGCCGACCAGCACGGTGGCCGGCCGGCGCTGCCCCGGCATCAGGTCCAGCACGGCGGCGCTGATCCACGCCCCGACCGGCACCTGCACCATGGCCGGGTGCAGCGGGTGGCCCAGCGTCACGCCGTGCAGCAGGTCCCGCAGCCGGCGCGGTCGCAGCGTCCCCAGGACCACCTTCTGCAACCGGTCACCGGCGCGGTCCAGTCGGGAGTCCTGTTCAACCTTCGTCAATAGCTCTCGCACGAGTACCGACTTCCCGGCGATCGCCGTCACAAACCGACCACCGGCGACAAACCTGCCGCGTCCCCCTTTCGCGCCGATCTTGCACTTTCTGTTGACAGGAACCGGGGCAAAGGCCGCAGACCGGCAACCGGAACTGCAAGATCGACGAGGATTGTGGGGGGCGAGCCCGGCGGGCATGCTGGCGGGATGGGTGTGCGCGTGGAGCGGGTCGGGGCCGTCAGCACTGTGATCGTGGATCGTCCCGGGGCTCGGAACGCTGTGGACGGGGCCACCGCTCGGGCGCTGGCGGACGCCTTTCGCGCCTTCGACGCGGACCCGGACGCGGCGGTGGCTGTGCTCTGGGGTGCCGGTGGCACGTTCTGCTCCGGTGCCGACCTCAAGGCGATCGGCACGCCGCGCGGCAACCGCGTCGAGCCGGAGGGGGACGGCCCGATGGGTCCGACCCGGATGGTGCTGAGCAAGCCGGTCATCGCGGCGATCTCCGGGTACGCGGTGGCCGGTGGCCTGGAGTTGGCCCTCTGGTGTGACCTGCGGGTCGCCGAATCCGACGCCACACTCGGGGTGTTCTGTCGTCGCTGGGGAGTACCGCTCATCGACGGCGGGACGGTCCGGCTGCCCCGGTTGATCGGGGAGAGCCGCGCGATGGACCTGATCCTCACCGGGCGGGCGGTACCGGCCGACGAGGCGTACGCCATGGGGTTGGTCAACCGGGTGGTGCCGCCGGGCCAGGCGCGGGCGGCGGCCGAGGAACTGGCGGCGGCGATCGCCCGGCACCCGCAGACCTGCCTGCGCAACGACCGGGCCTCCGTGCTGGTCGGCGCGGGGCGGCCAGCGGCGGAGGCGTTCGCGACCGAGTTCGCGTACGGCATGGATTCGCTGGCCACCGACGCGGCGGCCGGCGCGGCCCGGTTCGCCGCGGGCGAGGGCCGGCACGGCACGACGCCGCCGGGAGGGTGGGACCCCCCGACGGCGTCGGCTACCGGGTGAGTCAGTTGCGGTTGATGGTGAAGGTCGTGGTCGGGTTCTGGATGTCCACGGCGTTGTTGCTCAGCCGCAGGTTGGTGAAGGTGACCGACCCGACGGCAGGACCCTGCCCGGATTCCGGCATGGGGTTGGCCCAGATGCCGAAGCCGGACTTGGCGTCGTAGGCGTCACCGCTCTTGCGGGCGCCGCTGATGGAGATGTTGGTGAAGACCGTGTCGGTGATCGGGTTCTGCGGCTGCCCACCGACGTAGTTGGTCTGGAACATGATGCCGCTGTAGGTCGGGTCGACGATGTCGACGTCGCTGACGCGGATGCCCTGGAACACCTTCGAGGCGGAGAACACCCAGATCGCCGGGAAGGTCTGTCCGCCCCAGAAGTGTCCACCGGCCCGCACGATCGAGATGTTCTCGAAGCGGGTCGGCGGGCTCGCGCCGAAGCCGTTCATCGGGTAGCCGAAGTCGAGCGAGCTGATGGTGATACCGGAGTAGACGAGCGTGTCCGCGATGTAGATGTTGCGGAACGTGTTGCCGTAGCCGCCGTAGACGGCCACCCCGGCGGCCCGCCAGGTCAGGGTCGACGTCAGGTTCTCGTAGATGTTGTCCTTCATGTCGGCGCCGCCCGCGTCGATCGCCGAGAACAGCGCGAAGCTGTCGTCACCGGTGGCCCGGGCGTCGTTGTTGCTGACCAGGTTGTTGGTGCTGCCGTTGGTCATGTTGACGCCGTCGGCGAACAGGTTGCGGATCCGCGAGTTCCTGATCGTCATGTAGTCGGTGTTGGCACCCCAGTAGAGGCAGACCTGGTGCTCGGCCCAGATGTTGTCGATCACGATGTTCGACACGTTGGAAAAGTCGAACACCTTGCCCGGGCCGTCGATCCGCGAGGTGTAGTTGCCGAAGTACGCGAAGTTCTTGAACGACGAGCCGGCCGCCGAGTTCTCGGCCCGGAAGCCGATGTCGGTGTTCTCCTGGCCGGACGGCGCGTTGAACCGGGTGTACCAGGGGCCGGCACCGGTCACCTGGACCGCCTTGCCGTACACCTGGAACTTCGACGAGGTGGAGTAGTTGCCGGCCGGCAGGTAGACACCGATCAGGTTGCCGGTGGTGTCCATCCGGACCCGGTCCAGGGCGTTCTGCACGTCCTGGTGGGTGAAACCGGTCGGAGTGGCGTAGCGCGCCGAGTCCGGGTTGGCGATCGGCGAGACCTGCTCGGTGTTGATGAAGTCGATCGCGTAGGTGGTCGTGTTGGCCGCGTCCTTCTGCAGGCGGATCTTGCTGCCGGCCGGCACTGTCGAGTTGAGCATGACGTTGGCTTCGTCGTAGATGTGCCGCGGTCCGCCCGCGCTCGGCGAGTTGCCCGGGCTGGTCTCGTTGCCGTACAGCCAGGCGTAGCGGGACGTCAGGTCGATGGCCTTGTGGAACGTGCCGTTGACGTAGACGTTCAGCGTCGAGTTGATGCCCCCGCCGCCGGCCGCGTCCGGGATGGAGAAGCGGGTGACGAGCGTGTTGGTGCTGGCCCGGGTGGTGAACTCGACGTAGGCACCGGTCGAGTTCAGGGTCACCGCACGCCGACCGGACGCCTCACCGGCCAGGTCGCCGACGGTCCGGTTCGGGCCCACGACTGCCGCGCCGCCGCCGACCGCGCCGTCCTCGGCCTCGTACATGTCGTACGGCATGTTGGCGCCACGCCCGACGAAGAGCGGACGGTCGGAGGTGTTGTTGGTCTGCTTGACCGGCAGTTCGTTGGCGTCGGCGGCGAGCACGACCCGGACCGTGTACTTGCCGTTCGCGGCCGTCCAGGTGCCCAGGTTGACCGGGCCGACCGTCGCCCCGGCGTTGATGACACCGGAGTACGAGCCGGTCAGGGTACGGACGACCGTGCCGGACTCGTTGAGGACGGTGAGCGTGATGCCGTGGGACCCGGACGCGGACGCGACGCTGCCGGCGTTGCGGATCGACACGGAGAACGTGACGGTGTTGCCGGCCGACGGGTTCCCCGGCGACCAGGCGACCGAGGAGGCGACCAGGTCACTCGTGGCGACCGGGCTCACCACCAGCGGGCTGGGGTTGGAGTAGCTGTTGTTGGTGTCGTCCTGCTCGACGACGGTGTTGGACTCGTCGACCTTCGCGCTGAGCGGGTAGCTGCCCGCGTCGCGGGTGCCGATGCTGGCGCTGACAGTGGTCGACGCGCCGGCCGCGAGGGCACCGACCGACGCGGTGCCGACCCGGGTGGAGCCCAGGTAGAAGTTGACGTTGGTCGCGGCGGAGGCTGCCGAACCGGCGTTCCGCACGGTCGCCGAGAGCGTGATGGTGCTGGTCTCGACGGGCGCGGACGGGCTGAACGACATGCCGGTGACGGTGAGGTCCGGGTTCGGCGCGGGGGTGCCGAAGACCTGGAACTCGGCCACCTGGCCGGCCGGAGCGCCGCTGTTCGAGGCGATCGAGAGGCGTACGTCGGCCGCCGCGCCGCTGACCGGGATGGTCACCGTGTTGCCGCTGCCCGGGTTGAAGGTGTAGTTCGTCGCGCCGACCAGGGTGGTGAAGCTCGACGAGCCCTGGTCCCGGCCGAGGACGGTGATGTTCTGGGTACGCGTACCCCACGCCGAGTCCGGGTTGAGCTTCAGCACGACCGAGCTGAGGCTGGCGTTCGCGCCGAGCTGCACGGTCAGCGTGCTCGGGTTGCCGTTGCCCTCCCAGTAGGTGGCCACGTTGTTGTCGTTGGCGTTGGTCGCCACGAACGTGTGCACGTATCCGGAGGCGGTGATCGGCTTGCCGACCGCCAGGTTGCTCCCGGTGGGCGGGTTGCCGGTGCCGGTGCGGGTGACCGTGTTGCTGTTCGACGACTGGTTGCCGGCCGCGTCCTTGGCCCGCACGTAGTACGAGACCGTGGCGCTGTCCGCCTGGCTGTCGGTGTACGTCAGCGTCGAGCCGCCGACGCTGCCGCGCAGCGCGCCGTTGGCGTAGACGTCGTAGCCGGTGACCCCGACGTTGTCGCTCGACGCCGACCAGGTGAGGCGGATCTGCCCGCTGGCCGGCTGGGTGTAGGCCAGGTTGCCGGGAGCGCTGGGAGCCTGGGTGTCGGTGCTGCCGCTGGAGCCGTACACCTCGACCTCGGAGAGCTGCGCCGCCGGCCAGCCGGTGTTGCCGGTGACCTGCACCCGTACGTAGCGGGTGCTGGCGGCGGTGAAGCTGACGGTCATGGTGTTGCCGCTGCTCGGGTTGAAGGTGTAGTCGGCCGACGACTTCAGGGTGCTGAAGGACGAGCCGTTGGTGGAGCCCAGAACCGAGAGCGTCTGCGTACGCGTCTGCCAGTCCGACGACGGCGGCAGCTTGAGCACCACCCGGTCCACGCCGATCGTGGCACCCAGGTCGGCCTGGATCCACTGGGGGAACGCGTTGTTGGCGCTCTCCCAGTAGGTCGAGGCGTTGCCGTCGTTGGCGTTGCTCGCCACGTAGTTCTGGTTGTAGCTGCTGGCGGTCATGGTCGCGGAGAGTCCGGCGAGCAGGGCCGCGCGGGCGGAGCCCGCCGGGGCGGAGGCGGGCGTGGCTGCCGGTGCCGCGGTCGCGGGGGTGACGGCGGGAACGGCGGCGAGGAGCAGTCCGGCGAGCGCGCCGGCGAGCAGTCGCTGGCGACGTCCTCGACCGGTCGGGTGGGCGGAACCGGGCGAGCCGGTTCGCGGGGTGCCTCGGGTAGGGCCGTTTCTGGACATCGGTGGCTACACCTCTTTCGGGGGTGGTGTGGGGTGCGTTGCCCGGTGACGGGTGCAGGGGTACGCCCGTCGTGCCGCGACAGGTGGGGGACGGTGCGGTGGTCCCCGCCCTGGCCGGGGCGGGGACCACCGGCCTAGCTGGAGTAGACCTCGAACTCGCTGAGCTGACCGGCGGGCCAGCCGGTGTTGCCGGTGACGGTCAGGCGCAGGTATCGCTGGCTGGTGGCCGTGAAGGTCACGGTGACCGTGTTGCCGCTGGACGGGTTGAAGGTGTAGCCGGTCGACGACTTCAACGTGCCGTACGACGAGCCGTCGGTGGAGCCCAGCACCGCAAGCGTCTGCGTGCGGGTCTGCCAGGCCGACGACGGTGGCAGCTTCAGCACGACCCGGGACACCGTTCGGGCGGCGCCCAGGTCGACGGTCAACGACTGCGGGAACGCGTTGTTGGCGCTCTCCCAGTAGGTGTTGGCGTTGCCGTCCACCGCGTTGGACCCGGCGTACACGTCGGAGTGGCTGGTCTCGGTGATCGACCGTCCGGCCGCGAGGTTGCCGCTGGGGGCGGGCGTGGTCGGGGGCGGGGTGGTGGTCGGCGGCGCGGTGGTGGGCGGTGCCGTGGTCTGCGTACCGCCGTACACCTCGACCTCGCTGAGCTGGGCGGCCGGCCAGCCGGTGTTGCCGGTCACGGTGACCCGGATGTAGCGACGGTTACCGGAGGGCAGCCCGATCGACACGGTGTTACCCGAGCCGGGGGCGAAGACCCGACCGGCGGACGACGCCAGGGTGCCGTACGACGAGCCGTCGGTCGAGCCGAGCACCGACAGCGTCTCGGTGCGCTGCTCCCAACCGGCGGGCAGCTTGAGCACCACCCGGTCGACCGAGCGGACCGCGCCCAGATCGATCGTGACCGACTGCGGGAAGGCGTTGTTGGCGCTCTCCCAGTAGGTGGAGGCGTTGCCGTCCACCACGTTGCCGGCGGTGTAGCTCTGGTTGGTGCTGGTCGCGGTCGCCGACCGGTTCAACGCCAGGTTCCCGCCGGAGGGCGGAGGGGTCGTCGGAGGAGCGGTGGTCGGGGGCGCGGTGGTCGGAGGGGCGGTGGTGGGCGGCGCGGTGGTCGGGCCGGTGGTCGGCGGGGTGCTCGGTCCGCCACCCCACTGCGGCTCCGGCCACGGGCCGCAGTACGGGGTCGGGGTGTACCAGCCCGAGTTGCCCGAGCCCTGGGTGATCTGGAAGCCGCCACCCACGCAGTTGTGCATCGGGTTGCTCTGCGCGATGTTGGTGGCCCGCACGTTGGTGAACGACACCTGGCTGGGCGCCTGCACCTGGAGCGCGTACGTGCCGGCGCCGTCGATGCGTACGTTGGTGAGGTTGATCCCGCTGGTCTGGCCCTCGATCCAGTGCAGCGCCGCGTACGAGCTGTCCAGGATGTCGGTATCGGTGATGTTGATGGTGGCCTGCTGGAACGCCTCGTTGAGGGCGGAGAACCAGATCGCCCCGACGCCGAAGTTCCAGTTGTAGTCCGAGTTGCCGTTGCGGATCAGGGTGTTGCGGGCGATCGTCCAGGTGCCTCGGACCGCGGTGTCACCCTGCACGCCCGGATAGCGGTTGGCGACGTGGATGCCCCCGCCGTTGGTCAACGAGTCGGCAGTGACGTTATCGGTGATCTTGATGTCCCGGCCGCCGTAGCTGACCAGGTGGTTCGCCAGCAACGTCACGCCGATCGTGTTGTGCGTGAACGAGTTGTTGACGTTCGGCACGCTCTGCGCCCACATGGCGAGGGCGTCGTCACCGGTGTTGCGGACGAACGTGTTGGTCACCGTCGAGTTGGTGACGCCGGTGTGGAAGTTCACCCCGTCGGCGGTCTGGTCGAGGATGCGGCTGTTGCGGATGGTGAAGTTGTCCATCGGACCGTCCATCCACGCGCCGACCTTGGTGTTCTCCAACCAGAGGTTGTCGACCACCGAGTTGGTCATCGCCCCGCCGAGCGCGTTGACCTGGTCGTCGTCCATCCGCTCGCGGATGTCGCCGATGATGGCGAAGTCCCGCAGGGTGACGTTGCGGCTCGGCCCGTTCGCCTCGTGCGACCGGATCTCACCGGTGTAACCGCCGCCGGGGACGTACTTGCCGTAGATGCCCGCCGCCCGCTTCCGGTCGGTGGGGTGCCGGCCGCCGAGCACCGAGTACCAGGGGCCCGCGCCGCGCAGGGTCACCCCGTCGACCACCACGTGGTCCCAGAGGGTGAACGTGCCGGTCGGAATCCACACCGCCCGGCCCTGGGCCTTTCCGGCGTCGACCGCCGCCTGGAACTTCGCTGTCGAGTCGGTCGCACCGGTCGGGTCCGCGCCGAAGTCGGTGACCACGTCGATGACACCGGAGGGCTTGGCGATCGGCGCGACCAGCTCGAAGTCGGCCAGGTCGATCGTGAAGGTGGGCGACTGGGCCGTCGAGGACACCTGCAACCGGATCTTCGTGCCGGCCGGCTGGGTGCTGCCGAACAACGCCCGGGTCTCGTCGTAGAAGTGGTGCGGGTTCGTGTCACCCGGGTTGTTGTTGAACGGATATCCGCCGTAGTACCAGCCGTACTTCGACGTGACCGGGACCGACTTCAGCAGGTTGCCGTTGGCCCGCAGGTCGATGGCGGCGTCCCGGCCGGTGCCGGCCGAGTTGTCCGGCAGGCTGTACCGGAAGGTGACCGCGTTGGCCGGGGCGGTGAGGGTGAACTCGACGTACTCACCGACGGCGTCGAGGGTGACCGCTTCCCGGCCGGACGCCTCCGACGGAAGCGTGCCGTAGCGCCGGTCCGGGCCGATCTTCGTGCCGTTGTGGGCTGCCTTCTCCGCCTCCTGTTCGAGGAACGGGACGGTGGCGCCACGGCCGGAGATGTCGAACGGGGACAACCCGGCCGCCGAGGCCGGGGTGGCACCGCCGGTGACCGCGAGGGCGGTCAGCGAGGTGGCGGCGAGCAGGGTGGCGGCGATGGCGGCCAACCCTGTCCGGGCCGGGTGGCGAAGATGGTGCGGGGTGCCGGTGGTGTGGTTGGCCATGAGCGGCGCTCTCCCTTTCGTCAGGCAGGCCAGATCCCCCGTGTCGGTGCGGTGTGGCGGTCCCTCGTACTCCTTTCGTGAGCGCGGTGCGTGGGTGGTGTGGTGCCGGCGGTCGGGACGGGACCGCCGGCACCACGTCGACCGGGTCAGGTCAGGGCGGCGTCCGCGCGCGGTCCGTCCACCTCTTCGGGGGTACGCAGCCAGACGGCGGTGTCCGACGGCAGCAGCCCGTCGTCGAGTGGGCCGCTGGCCAGCAGCAACTCGCCCTCGGCGGGCAACGGCACCGCTGCGTCGGTGAGGTTGACCAGGCAGCGGAAGCCACCGCCGCGGCTGAACGCCAGCACGCCGTCCGGGGCGGGCAGCCAGGTCAGCTCGCCGTCGCCGAGCGCTGCCTCGGCCCGCCGGATGTGGATCGCGTCCCGGTACAGCTCCAGCATCGAGGCCGCGTCGCCGGTCTGCGCCAGCGCGGTCCGGTCCTTCCAGTCGGCGGGCTGGGGCAGCCAGGGCGCTGCCGAGCCTTCGGGACTGAACCCGAACGGCGGCTCGTCACCGGCCCAGGGCAGCGGCACCCGGCAGCCGTCGCGACCGGGGTCGACGCGGCCGGAGCGTTCCCACATCGGGTCCTGCCGCAGCGCGTACGGGATGTCCTCGACCTCCCAGAGGCCCAGCTCCTCGCCCTGGTAGACGTAGGCAGCGCCGGGCAGCGACAGCGACAACAGCGCGGCGGCCCGCGCCCGGCGGGTGCCCAGCTCCAGATCGGTCGGTATCCCCTCGCGCTTGGCGGCGAAGCTGAACGTGGTGTCCGCCCGGCCGTAGCGGGTCACGTGCCGGGTCACGTCGTGGTTGGAGAGCACCCAGGTGGCCGGCGCACCGACCGGCGCGTGCGCGCTCAGCGTGCCGTCGATGCTCTCCCGCAGCGCCGACGCGTCCCAGGCGCAGCCGAGGAAGTCGAAGTTGAACGCGGCGTGCAGCTCGTCGGGGCGCAGGTAGTTGGCGAACCGTTGCCGGTCCGGCAGCCACACCTCGCCGATCAGCGCGCGATCGGCGTAGGAGTCGGCGACGCGACGCCAGCCCCGGTAGATGTCGTGCACACCGTCGAGGTCGTGGAACGGGTGCGGCCGGTCGGGCTCGACCTCCGGCAGCGTCCCGTCCTTCACCAGCAGACCGGCGGAGTCGATCCGGATGCCGTCCACGCCCCGGTCGAACCAGAACCGCAGGATGTCCTCGAATTCGGCCCGCACCCGGGGGTGGTCCCAGTTGAAGTCCGGCTGCTGGGGCGCGAAGAGATGCAGGTACCAGTCGCCGGGCGTGCCGTCCGGGTTGGTGGTGCGGGTCCAGGTCTCGCCACCGAACTCGCCGACCCAGTCGGTGGGTCGCTGGTCGCCGTTCGGGCCCCGCCCCGGACGGAACCAGAACAGGTCCCGCTCGGGCGCCCCCGGGCCGCCGGCCAGCGCGGCCTGGAACCACGGGTGTGCGTCGGAGCAGTGGTTGGGCACCACGTCGACGATCGTGCGGATACCCAGGTCGTGCGCCTCGGCGATCAACGCCTCGACCTCGGCGAGCGTGCCGAAGACCGGATCGATGTCGCGGTAGTCGGACACGTCGTACCCGGCGTCGGCCATGGGCGACGGATACCAGGGACTGAACCAGATCGCGTCGATGCCAAGCGCGGACAGGTGGTTCAGGCGGGACCGGATACCTGCGATGTCACCGATGCCGTCACCGTTACCGTCGGCGAAGCTGCGTGGGTACACCTGGTAGATAACCGCTCCACGCCACCACGGACTGCTGTCTGCTGTGGACACGAGCACCTGCTTTCTGCGTCAGTACGTCGCCGGGTACGCCGGTGGCGATTGTGTGTCGGACGAACGACCGTTGTTCGCTCCGCTGTCTGCGGGGATGGCTATCCCTTGATGCTTCCGGCGGTCAGGCCAGACATGATGTTCCGCTGGAAGATCAGAAAGACGATAACGGTCGGGATGGCGGCGATGACCGACGCGGCGATCACGACGTTCATGGGCGTACCGCCGGCGAAGGAGTAGATGCCGACACTGACCGTCCGGGTCTCCGGTGAGGGCATGACCAGCTTCGGCCAGAGGAAGTCCTTCCAGACCGCCGTCATGGCCAGAATCGCGACGACTCCGAGAATCGGGCGCGACATCGGCAGGATGATCGACCAGAGCGTACGCAGCGACGTCGCGCCGTCCACCAGAGCCGCCGCCATCAACTCCTCGGGGATCGAGTCGAAGAATCGCTTCAGCAAAAAGATGTTGAACGCGTTTGCCACCAGTGGCAGCCAGATGGCGAACGGCGAGTCGAGCAGATTGATGTGCAGGATCGGAAGGTCGATCACTGTCACGTACTGGGGGACGATGAGCACCATGGCCGGGATCATCAGCGTGGCGAGCATCAGCCCGAGGATCACGTTGCCGAAGATCGGTCGCAGTTTCGACAACGAGTACGCGGCGGCCGCGTCGAGGACGAGCTGGAACAGCACCGCGCCGATCGCGTAGTAGAACGTGTTGAACAGCAGCTTAGCGAGTTCGAGATTGTTCCAGGCATCGATGTAGTTCTGCGGCTTCGGGTCCTTCGGAAACAGCGTGGGCGGAGTCTGCGCGATCTCCTGGCCCGACTTGAGCGCGCCGGTGACCATCCAGTAGAGCGGCCCGAGGAAGACGAGCGTGAACGCCGTCACGACGACGACCAGGAGCGTCCAGTAGATGATCCGCCCGCGCCCCCGGCTGATCTGGGCATGGGAGATGAGGGTCCGGGTTCCGGAATCCTGTGCCATTGGGCGCCGTCCTAGTCCTGTTTCGCAGTCAGCCGCACGTACACGGCGGAGAAGCCGGCCAGCACCACGAGCATGAGCACGCCCAGTGCGGCAGCTCCGTTGAGGTCGTTCTGGAAGAACCCGTGCTGGTAGATGAGGTACGCCACGGTGGTCGCGGAATCTTCCGCGCCCGCACCGTTGGCGAGGATCAGTGGCTCGATGAAGAGCTGCATGGTGGCGACGATCTGGATCATCGCCAGGAGCGCGAGGATGAGCCGGGTCTGCGGGATCGTCACGTGGCGGATGCGCTTGAAGATCCCGGCGCCGTCGAGTTCGGCAGCCTCGTACAGCTCGCCGGGGATGTTCTGTAGCGAGGCCAGGTAGATCAGGACCGCGCCACCCATGTTCATCCAGGTGGACGCGATCACCATGGCCGGCATCGTCATCTGCGGCGACTGCATCCACTGCGACGTCGGCAGGTGCAGCGCCTTGAGGATCGCGTTGAACAGCCCCGCCTCGCTGGGGTCGTACGCGTAGAACTTGAAGAGGTAGAGAGCCGAGGCCGGCGGCAGCATCACCGGCAGGTAGACCAGGATTCGCAGGTAGCCCTTGGCGTGTCGGAACTCGTTGAGCAGGATCGCCACGAAGAACGGCACCGCGTACCCGAGCACGAGCGCGAGCAGCGTGAAGTAGAACGTGTTCTTCCACGCGGGCCAGAAGCTGGGGTCGGCGATGAGACGGGAGTAGTTGTCCCAGCCCACCCAGGTCGTCTCGCCGCGCCTGGTCCGCTGGAAGCTCATGACGACGCCGCGGACCATCGGATACCAGGAGAAGACCACGAAGCAGAGCACGGCGCCGATCAGGAAGGCGTGCCCGGTGAGATTGTCCCGTACCTTACGGCCGAGGCTCGTACGCTTCGGCGCTGCCGCGTACGACGGCATCGGGCGACCCGGCTTCCCGGGGGCCTGGGGGGCGGCGGTGATCGCCACGACACACTCCTGCGCAGGTCGGTGAGGCGGACGGTGCGGCGCGGGGTGTGGGGGCCGGTGCGACGGCCCCCACACCTGCGGATCAGCTCTCCGCGGCCAGGAGCTGGTTGACCTTCTCTTCGGCCGTCTTGAGCAGCGCGTCGATGTTCGCGTTCGGGTTCGTCAGCACCCCGGACATCGCGGCGTCGAGCACCGCGTAGACCGCCTGGGCGTTGCGCGGCTCACCCTTGATCGGCACCGGGGTCGCCTCGAAGAGCGCGAAGTTGGTGGTGTCGACGTTGGCGTTGGCCTTGCGCAGTTCGAGTTCCTGCTTCTGGACCTCACTGCCGTTGGCGAACAGCAGCGGCTGCGGCAGACCCACCGGGTAGTTCTGCGGCTTGGCCCGCACGTAGTCGAACTGGCCCTTGCCCGGGGTCAGCTTCTGGTAGGCGATCCACTTCAGACCGGCCTTGACCTGCTCGGGAGACAGGCCCTTCTTGAAGAAGTAACCCTCGCCGCCGCCGAGCGTGCCCTTCGCCGGACCGTCCTGGCCGGGCAGCGGGCTCATCGCCCAGTCCTGGAACTTGCCCTGGAACTGGCTGACGATCGCCTGGGTGGCGTCCGGTGCGCCGATGAACATGCCGACCTTGCCCGCGCCGGCGTTGGTGAGCAGGTCACCCCACTGGAGCAGCTGGCGGGAGCCCATGCTGTTGTCGCCGTACCGCATGTCCTTGATGTTCTGCAGGACCTGCTTGCCCATCGGGTTGTTGAAGTCGGCCTTCTTGCCGTCGGCCGTGAGCACCTGACCGCCCTGCGAGTAGAGCAGCGAGGTGAAGTGCCAGCCACCGGTGTTGCCGGCGCTGTACTCCGAGTAACCGGCGATGCCGTTGCCGAGGCCGGAGATCTTCTTGGCGGCGGTCCGGACCTCGCCCCAGGTCTTGGGCGGGCTGTTGACGTCCAGCCCGGCCTTCTGGAACAGGACCTTGTTGTAGACGAGGCCCATCGAGTAGTTCTTCACCGGTACGGCGTAGAGCTTGCCGCCGTCGGTGAAGACCTCCTTGAGCGCCGGGTCGACGCTGTCCCAGGTGGAGATCGTGTCCTTGTTGACGTACTGGGAGATGTCCATCGCCTGACCGGAGTCGAGCACCTGTTGCAGATCCGTCATGTAGCCGTAGAACACGTCGGTCACGGTGCCGCCGGCCAGGCGGGCGGTGAAGTCCGGCGGGTTGTTGCACTGCTCGCCGACGCTCACGCTCTTGATGGTGATGTCCGGGTTCTGCTTCTGGAACTCGGCGACATCGTCGTTCCAGTTCTTCAGCAGCTCTTTCTGGGCGCCGACCGGCTGGCAGTCCACGGTGATGGTGACCTTGCCGCCGACGGACGTGTCCTTGTCGTCACTCTTCGTGGAGCATGCCGTGAGGCTGAGCCCCAGGCCGGCCACGAGCGCCAGCGTCGCAGCCCTTCGGTATTGCGGTACGGACATCTGTCCATCCCTTCGGGAACGGGTGTCTCCATGAGATGCGCTGATCTGCGGTGATGCGACCTGACGCCCTGTAGCTGCGCCGGAGCCAGGTGTGAGTGGAGTCACTGTAACGAGGACGACTCATTTCAGCAAGGTGTCGACCGTGTTCTGAAAAGACACGACAGACTGACGGCAGGGGGCGACAGAGCTAGGGATTGGGTGCTGTATGTCCGGACTTGAGCACCAAAAAGGCCGCCGACCGCGAGAGCGGTCGACGGCCTCGAAGGCGGTCGATCAGTACGTCGGGAGCACGGTCAGCGGCCGGGCGCGGGCGCGGTGGAGCCGCGGACCACCAGTTCGGGCTCGAACAGCAGCTCGTCCTGGAGGACGCCGGCACCCTCGATCTGGGTCACCAGCAGGTCCACCGCAGCCTGTCCCATCGTCTCGATCGGCTGCCGAACGGTGGTCAGCGGCGGATCGGTACAGGTCATGAACGCGGAGTCGTCGAAGCCCACCACCGAGATGTCCGTCGGCACCGCGCGACCCAGGCGCCGGGCGGCCCGGATCGTGCCCAGGGCCAGGACATCGCTGGCGCAGATGATGCCGGTGACGCCGCGCTCGACCAGTTTGGTCGCGGCGACCCGCGCGCCCTCCATCGAGAAACTGGACCGCTCGACGCACTCCCGCTCGGCGTCACCCCAGTCCGCGGCCTGGACCATCGCGTCCAGCTTGCGGCGGGACGGCACGTGCCCCTCCGGGCCGAGCACCATCCCGATCCGCTCGTGGCCGAGGGAGCGCAGGTGTCCGTACGCCTGCTCCACCGCCACCGCGTCGTCGGTCGACACCCGGGGAAAGCCCAACTCGTCCACACCGGCGTTGACCAGCACCACCGGAAGGCCCCGATCGGTCAGCCGCCGGTAGTGGTCGTGCCGGGCGTCGGCAAGCGCGTACGAGCCGCCGGCGAAGATCACGCCGGACACCTGGTGGTCGAGGAGCATCTCCACGTAGTCCATCTCGGACACGCCGCCGATGGTGCGGGCGCAGAGCGCCGGCGTGTAGCCGCGCTGGGCGAGGGTCCCGGTGACCACCTCGGCGAGCGCCGGGAAGATCGGGTTCTGCAACTCGGGCAGCACCAGGCCGACCAGCCGGGCACGCTCCCCGCGCAGCTTGGTCGGCCGCTCGTAGCCGAGCACGTCCAGCGCGGTCAGCACGGCCGTGCGGGTCGCCTCGGAGACGCCGTCCCGACCGTTGAGCACCCGGCTGACGGTGGCCTCGCTGACGCCCGCCTTCTTGGCAACTTCAGTCAACCGCTTGGTCACGGCCGCAATCGTACGTCACACGATTGAAAGAAATGAACCGCGATTGGGGCAAGATTTGCGGCCCGACTGTCGCTTCCTGCTCGGCGTCCGACAGTCAGGACAGATCGCGCAGCGCGTCCTCGATGGCGCGGTGGAAGGTCGGATACGCGTAGATCATGTGCCGCAGTTGGCTCAGTGGCACCGCCGCGTGCACCGCCACCACCAACGCGGACAGCACCTCACCACCGGCCGGGCCGACCGACGTCGCGCCGATCAGCACGCCCTGGTCGGCGTCCGCGATGAGCTTGATGAAGCCCTCGTCACCCACCCGGTGGATCCAGCCCCGGGTCGAGCTGCCCAGCTTGGTGAACCCGACCTGCACGTTGATGCCGCGATCGCGGGCCTGCCGCTCGGTCAACCCCACGGCACCCACCTCGGGATCGGTGAAGGTCACCCGGGGCAGCGCGCGGTAGTCGGCGCGCGGGACGGTACCGGCCGACCCGCTCGATCCGCTGGCGGCCAGCGAACTGGAGGAGCCCATCGCGCCGCCGACGACGCTGGCGGTCCCGCTGGCGTCCGGGCCGGCCGTCGCCTGCCGGTAGTGGGCGAGCACGTCGGAGACCACGATGGCCGCCTGGTACATGGCGATATGGGTGAACGCTCCCTCGCCGGTCAGGTCGCCCACTGCCCAGATGCCGCTGGTGACGTGCATCCGGTCGTCGACCGGCAGGTAACGCTGGGTGGCGTCCACACCGACGGTGTCCAGCCCCAACTCCTCCAGGTGCGCCCGACGGCCGGTCACCACGAGCAGTCGCTCGGCGGTGAACTCGGACCCACCACCGCCGTGCAGCGTGAAACGGTCGCCGTCGTGCTCGACCCGCTCGGCGCGTACACCGGTGTGGATCTCGACGCCGTCGGCGCGGAGCGCGGTGGCGGCCACCTCGGACGCCTCCGGCTCCTCCACGGCCAGCACCCGGTCCAACGCCTCCACCACCGTGACGCGGACGCCGAAGCGCGCGAAGACCTGGGCCAGTTCCAGTCCGATCGCGCCACCGCCGAGCACCAGCAGCGACTCCGGCAGTTCCTCGACCTCGATCGCCTGGTGGTTGGTCCAGTACGGCGTGTCGGCCAAACCGTCGATCGGTGGCACCGACGGCCGGGTGCCGGTGCCCAGGACGACGCCGTGCCGGGCCTGGAACACCTGGTCACCGACTCGGACACGCCCCGGACCGTCGAGCCGGCCACTGCCGCGGACGAACCGGCCGCCCTTGCCGGTGAACCGGTCGACCGCGACCTTGTCGTCCCAACTGTCGGTGGCTTCCTCGCGGATGCGCTTCGCCACCGACGCCCAGTCCGGCTGCACCTGCGCGGTGCCCGCGAGTCCGTCGACCCGGCGCGCCTCGGCCAGCGCGTTCGCGGCCCTGATCATCATCTTGCTCGGGATGCAGCCCCAGTACGGGCACTCGCCGCCGACGAGGTCCCGTTCGACGCCGACGACGCTCAGGCCGGCCTCGGCGAGCCGTTCGGCCACCTCCTCGCCGCCGACCCCGAGCCCCACCACGACAACATCCACCAGCTCCGGCTCTGCCACCCCGACAGCATCCCCCAGCGGCCCCACCCCGACCACCGGGGTCCGGGAAAGTCGGCGGGGTCACGGCACCGCAGCACCTACGGTGAGCGGATGCACGCACGCTTCGCGCCCGTCCGGGACTGCTTCCACGACCTGCTGGCCTCCGGCCGGGAGACCGGTGCCAGCCTCACCATCTGGTACGACGGCCAGCAGGTGCTCGACCTGGTCGGCGGATTCCGCAGCGGCGACGGCCCGTCCGGTCAGCCGTGGCGACCGGACACCCTGGTCAACGTCTACTCGGTCGGCAAGCCGGTGGCCGCGCTGTGCCTGCTGCTGCTCGTCGACCGGGGGCGCGTCGACCTGGACTCGCCCGTCGCGGAGTACTGGCCGGAGTTCCGCACCCCGGCCACCGTGCGACAGGTCCTGTCGCACACCGCCGGGCTGCCGGCCTTCCCGGTGCCCCGGCCGGCCACCGCGATCGCGGACTGGGCGCTGCTCGTCGGCGACCTGGCCGCCGCCGACCCCGAATGGCCGCCGGGAACGCTGGCCGCCGAGCACGCCTGGACGTACGGCCACCTGGTGGGCGAGCTGGTCCGCCGGGTGGACGGCCGGAGCGTGGGCCGCTTCCTGGCCGACGAGATAGCCGGCCCGTGGCAGCTCGACCTCGGGTTCGGGCTGACCGAGGCGGACCAGCGGCGTTGCGCGCACCTGCGCTACGGCGACCCGCAGTGGCCGATCCGCAAGCTCGGCGAGCCGGAATCGCTACGCGCGAGGGCGCTGGGCAACCCGGCCGGCGGGCTGGACCTCGCCGTGCTGAACAGCCCCCTGTGGCGGGGCGCCCAGATGCCGGCGGTCAACCTGCACGCCACGTCCGTCGGCCTGGGCCGGCTCTACGCGGGTCTGCTGGCCGGCGGTGTCCTGGACGGCGTACGGCTGTTCAGCCCCGGCCTTCTCGACGAGGCGACCCGGGTCCAGTACGACGGCCCGGACATGCTGCTCGACCGCCGGGTCCGGTGGACGCTGGGCATGCAGTGGGAGCCGGACGGCAGTTGGGGCATGGGCGGCCTCGGCGGCAGCAGCGCGTGGGCCGACCCGGAACGCGGCTACGCGCTCGCCTACGTCACGGCGCAGCTCGCCGAGCACGACCGGGTCGACGAGCTGGCCGAGGTGCTGCACTCCTGCCTCTGATCAGCGCAGCCAGACCGGGTCGGTGCCGGGCACGGAGAGCGGCGGCGGATAGTCCAGCGTGCGACGGAGGTCGTCCGGCAGCTTCCACGGCTGGTGGATGGCCTTGCCCGCCACCTGCGCCAGCTCCGGCACCCACCGTCGGACGTAGTCACCGGCCGGGTCGTACCGCTCGGCCTGCCGGACCGGGTTGAACCCCCGGTACGGCTTGGTGTCGTTGCCGGTGCCGGCGACCCACTGCCAGTTGCCCGAGTTGTTGGCCACGTCCCCGTCGAGGAGCCAGCGGAAGAAGACCTGCACGCCGAGCCGCCAGTCCTGCCTCAGGTGCTTGGTCAGGTAGCCGGCGGTGATCAGCCGGGCCCGATTGTGCTGCCAACCCTGTGCCCGCATCTGCCGCATCCCGGCGTCCACGATCGGCATGCCCGTGCGGCCCTCGGCCCAGGCGGCGAGAGCGTCGTCGTCGTAGCGCCACTCTTCGGTGACGCCTGTGCGGTAGGCGGCCGTGGAGATCTGCGGGAAGGCTGCGGTGACCTGGTAGTAGAAGTCGCGCCAGCAGATCTGCCGCACGAACGGCCCGGACCGGTCGCCGGCGCGGTTGGCGACCGACAGCGGCGACACGCAGCCGAAACGCAGGTACGGGCTGAGCCGGGAGGTGTCGTCGCCGGCCATGTCGTCGTGCTGGTCGTCGTACCGGCCCAGCTCGGGCAGCCAGTCGGTGAGCCGCTGCCGGGCGACACGTTCGCCGCCGACGGCCGCGTCCGGTGACTCCCCGACCGGCGGGGCCGGCAACCGACCCACGCTCACCCCGTCGGGCAGCGCGACCCGGCGGGGCGCGGCCAACTCCTCGCGCCACTGCGCGGCGGCCCACGCGCGGTGGTACGGGCTGAACACCCGGTAGTGGTCGCCTCCACCGCCGGGCCGCAATGCGCCCGGCTCGATGACCGTCAGCCCCGGAAAGAGCCGCAGGTGCAGCCGGTGCCGCTCGCACTCGGCACGCAACCGACTCTCCCGCCGGTGGGCATAGCGGCTGACGTCGGCGGAGAGCGCCACGGCGGTGGCACCGACCTTGCCGGCCAGCCGGATCGTCTCCGCCACCGGGTCGCCGCGCCGCACCACCAGGTCGCCGCCGCGCTCGCGCAGCGCGTCGCGCAGGTCGGCGAGCGCCTGATGCAGGAACCGGGTGCGGTTGGCCGACAACCCGGCCAGGGCCGGATCGAGCACGTACAACGGCACCACCCGGTCGAACGCCGCGCAGGTGGTGGCCAGCGCCGGGTGGTCGTGCACCCGCAGGTCGCGGGTGAAGAGCACGACCGCGGTGCCCCCGGTCACCGGGCCACCGGCTGGACCGTCGGGCCCGGGATGGTGACCGGGGTACCCGTCGACGTCAGCAGAGCGCGGGCGGCAACAGCCATCCGTCGCCGCTGCGGTACCAGGGCTCGACGGGCGAAGACGTCGTAGTCCTGGGCGGCCACCTCGTCGAGGATGCCGCCGTAGAGCGCGTACGCGGTGCGCATGCACGCCTGCGAGGCGGGAGCGAGCATGGTGATGCCGGGCGCGGCGGCGGCGTAGTGCGCCTGGGCGCGGGTCACCTCGTACTCGATCAGCTCGCGCGTGCGGGGCGTGCCGCGCCCCCGCTCGCGGGCCTCGAGCAGCTCCTCGCGGGTGACGCCGAACTTCGCCAGGTCCTCGTCGGGGAGGTAGGTGCGGCCCCGGTCGAGGTCCTCGGCGACGTCCCGGATGAAGTTGGTGAGCTGGAAGGCGAAGCCGAGCTGCCGGGCCGGTTCACGGGCCGCGGCCGGGTCGGTGCTGCCCAGGATCGGCAGCATCATCGTCCCGATGACCGCCGCCGAGCCCTCCATGTAGTCGAGCAGGTGGTCGTACGTCGGGTACGAGGTGACCGTCAGGTCCATCGCCATGCTCTTGAGAAACGACGCGAAGTCGTCCCGGTCGAGATCGAAGATGGCGATCGTGTGCAGCACGGCCGGCAGCAATTCGTCGTCGACCGGCGCGCCGTGCAGGCCGGCCACGAACCTGCTGGCCCAGTCGTCGAGCAGGGCGGCCCGCTCGGCCGGCGGCAGGTCCTCGGTGCTGTCGACGATCTCGTCGGCGTACCGCGTGAATCCGTAGAGAGCGTGCACATGTCGTCGTTTCCACGCGGGAAGCAGCCGGGTGGCGAGATAGTAGGTGCGGCCATGGCGTTTGTGCAGCTCACGGCACCGGTCATAGGCAGCGGTGAGATCAGTGTCCACCGGCCCTCCTCAAATATCGACGCACCAATCGACGCAACTCGTACCCTAGGGTACGCTCGCCCACATGGCCAACGACGCAGTTGCGGGCAACGCGGTACGTGTGGCACCGGCGGGCCCGGGCGAGCGGGACGATCCGGTCCGCGCCGTCCTGGCCGCGTACACCCAGGACCTGGTCACGGCAGTCGACGAGACGCTCTCCACATTCCTCACCGCCGAGGTCGACGCGCTCAGCGAGATCGACGCAGCCATGGGCGGATTCGCGTCCGCCGCACGCGCGGCAGCGCTCTCCGGCGGCAAGCGGATCCGGTCCACGTTCGCCTACTGGGGCTGGCGCGGCGCGGTCGACGGCAACGAGCCGCTCGCACCGGTACTGCCCGCGCTGGCCGCCCTCGAACTGCTGCACACCTTCGCGCTGGTCCACGACGACGTGATGGACGCCTCCACCACCCGTCGCGGCCGGCCCACCGCACACGTCGCGCTCGCCGCCCAGCACGTCGCCGCCGGCCACCGGGGCGACCCCGACCGGTTCGGCGAGGCAGCCGCCGTCCTGATCGGCGACCTCTGCATGGTCTGGGCCGACAAGCTGCTCGCCCGCGCCACCATCACCCCGGCCCGGCTGTTCGAGGTCCGTCGCTGCTACGACCAGATGCGGGTCGAGACGGTCGCCGGTCAGTACCTCGACGTACTCGGCGAGAACGACCCCGACAGCTGGTCGGTCGACCGGGCACTGCGCGTGGCCCGCTACAAGACCGCCAGCTACACCGTGCAGCGCCCGCTGCTCTTCGGCGCCTGCCTGGCCGGGGTCACGGCCGACGTCGCGCTGGTCACCGCGTACACCCGCTACGGCCTGGCCGTCGGCGAGGCGTTCCAGCTCCGCGACGACCTGCTCGGCGTCTACGGCGACCCCGCGGCGACCGGCAAGCCGGCCGGCGACGACCTCCGCACCGGCAAGCCGACCACGCTGCTCATGCTCGCCCGGCAGCTGGCCACGCCCGGCCAGCTCCGCGCTCTGGAGCAGACGGACGGCGAGCCGGCCGAACGGCTCGCCGACCTGGTCGCCGAGACCGGTGCGGTGGCCCGGGTGGAGCGGATGATCGCCGAGCGGGTGGGCGACGCCCTGGCCGCGCTCGACAGCGCGCCCGTGGACCACACAGCGCGTACCGCGCTGACCGGACTGGCCACCGCTGCCACGAGCCGGCGGGCCTGATGACCGAAAATCTCGAGGAGGTGGTCACGTGCGCACGGTGACCGGACGGACGGACCGGGTCGTTGTCGTGGGCGCCGGGCTGGGCGGGCTCGCCTGCGCGCTGCACCTCGCCGGCAGCGGCCGACAGGTGACGGTACTGGAACGCGAGCCGGTCCCCGGCGGGCGCGCCGGACGGCTCGCGGTCGGCGGCTACGAGTTCGACACCGGCCCGACCGTGCTCACCATGCCCGACCTCATCGCCGAGGCGCTCGGAGCGGTCGGCGAGGAGCTGCACGACTGGCTCGACCTCACTCCGCTGGACCCGGCCTACCGGGCGTACTACCCGGACGGATCGACCCTCGACGTACTCACCGACACCACCCGGATGGCGGCCGAGATCTCCCGGGTCTGCGGTCCCCGCGAGGCCGACGGTTACCTGCGCTTCGTCGACTACGCGCGGGAGCTGTGGAGGATGGAGCGGGCCGACTTCATCGAGCGCAACCTGGACGCGCCGACCGACCTGCTCACCGGCAACCTGCTCAAGCTGCTCACCGGCGGGGCCTTCCGCCGCCTCCAGACCAAGATCAACCAGTTCTTCCGGGACCCTCGTACCCAGCGGATCTTCTCCTTCCAGGCGATGTACGCCGGCCTCGCGCCGCACGACGCGCTGGCCATCTACGCGGTCATCGCGTACCTCGACTCGGTGGCCGGGGTCTACTTCCCCCGGGGCGGCATCCACGCGGTCTCCCGGGCGATGGCCGGCGCGGCCGAGAAGCACGGCGTGCAGATCCGGTACGACACCACGGTGACCCGGGTGGAGACCGCCAACGGCCGGGCCACCGGCGTGCTCACCGCCGACGGCGAACTGGTGCCCGCGGACGTGGTGGTGCTCAACCCGGACCTGCCGGTCGCCTACCGGGACCTGCTCCCCGCCGCGCCCGCACGACGCCTCACCTACTCGCCGTCCTGCGTCGTCCTGCACGTCGGCTCGCGGCAGGGCTATGCGAAGATCGCCCACCACAACATCCACTTCGGACGCGCGTGGAAGGGCACCTTCGATGAGGTCATCCGCAGGGGCGAGTTGATGACCGATCCGTCGCTGCTGGTCACCAATCCCAGCCGCACCGACCCGTCGGTGGCGCCACCGGACCGGCACACCTACTACGTGCTCGCGCCCGTGCCGAACCTCGCTCGAGCGCCCTTCGAGTGGCGCGGCGACCTGACCCAGCGCTACGGCGACCAGCTCATCGGCACCCTGGAGGAGCGCGGGTACGTCGGCTTCGGCGCCGGCGTGGAGGTGTTGCAGGCGATCACCCCCGCCGAGTGGGCCGAGCAGGGCATGGCCGCCGGGACGCCGTTCGCCGCCGCGCACACGCTCTTCCAGACCGGGCCGTTCCGCCCGTCGAACCTGCACCGCCGTCTGTCGAACGTCGTCTTCGTCGGCTCGGGAACCCAACCCGGCGTGGGCGTACCGATGGTGTTGATCTCCGGCAAGCTGGCCGCCGGCCGGATCACGGGAGAGGGACGATGAGCACCCGCGAGGACCATCTCGTCGAGCTGGTCGACGACGCCGGGCAGGCCCACGGTGACACCACCGTCGCCGAAGCCCACCAGCCGCCGGGGCAACTGCACCGGGCCTTCTCGGTGGTGCTCGTCGACCCGGACGGCCAGGTGCTGCTGCAACGACGGGCCGCGGTCAAGACCCGCTTTCCGCTGCGGTGGGCGAACTCCTGCTGCGGCCACCCTCGGCCGGGCGAGTCACTCACCGAGGCGGCCAACCGGCGGCTGCGCGAGGAGTTGGGCACCGGTCCGGCCGAGCTGACCGAGGTGGGCGTCTACGTCTACTACGCCGAGGACCCGGCCACCGGTCGCGTCGAGTTCGAGTACGACCACGTGCTGCGCGGCGAGTTCCTGCCCGGCGCGCCGCTCGAGCCCGACCCGGACGAGGTGGCCGAACTGCGCTGGGCCGATCCGGCCACCCTGGAAACCGAACTCGACCGAGACCCCCGGTCGTACGCACCCTGGCTGGGCGGGGTGGTGAACCGTCTGCTGCGGCCCTCGGGTTCTCCGTCGGACGTGCCCGGCTCCACCATGGCCCCGCCCGGATCGCCGGCGGACGACGCGGCGGAGCGGTCGGGTGGCCGATGAGGCGCTGAGCGCGGGCGCCGTCGCGCGCCGGCTGGGGGTCGCGGTCACCACGCTGCGTACCTGGCACCAGCGCTACGGGCTCGGGCCCAGCGAGCACGTGCCCGGCCATCACCGCCGGTACACGCCGGCCGACCTGGCTCGCCTCGAAACGATGCGGCGGTTGACCGCCGAGGGCGTCAGCCCCGCCGAGGCGGCCCGGTGGGCCCGGCAGGCACCGGACCGGACGTCCGTGGACTCCGTCGCCCGGGGTCGGACCCGACCGTCGAGCCGCGACGGCGGCGGCGCGATCCCGGTGGGACGCGCCGGCCCGGCGGCCCGGGGCCTGGCCCGCGCCGCCATGCGGCTGGACGCGGCGGCGATCAACGACACGATCGCGCACACCATCGCCACCAGCGGAGTCGTCGCCACCTGGGAGACCCTGCTGCGGCCCGTGCTGGCCGGCATCGGTGACCGACATGTCGCCACCTCCGGCCTCATCGAGGTGGAACATCTGGTCTCCCGGTGCGTGTCGGAGGCGTTCGCCGCGGCCGGCCGGGCCACCGCGCCCGCCGGACCCGCCCGGATACTGCTCTCCTGCGCGGACGAGGAGCAGCACACCCTCCCCCTGGAAGCACTTGCCGCCGCGCTCGCCGAGGCCGGGGTGAGCTACCGGATGCTGGGTGCCCGTATGCCGGTGGCAGCCCTCGTCGAGGCGGTCAACCGGACCGGGCCCGCCGCGGTGGTGCTCTGGTCACACTCCAGGGCCACCGCCGACCCGGCCCAGCTCAGCGCCCTCCTCGCCGCGCCCCGCCGCCCGCTGCTGATCCTCGCCGCCGGCCCAGGCTGGCGAGCCGAGGGCCTGCCCGCCGGGGTGGTCCGGCCGGTCGACCTGGCCGAGGCGGTCTCGCTGGCGGTGGCGGTCCGTGATTCGCTGGACCAGTCGCGGGAGGCCTGACCGACCTGTCGGCTCCCCGGGGGCGTCCACTACCGTCGAGAGGTCCGCCCACCCCGACCCTCCGGGAGCGAACAGATGCAAGCCCGCGCCGCCCTGGCGTCCGTCCTCGCCGTGGTGCTGGTCTTGTCCGGTTGCGCTCAGCCAGACAGCGCCATCCACGCCGCCGGCCGACCGCAGCCCGTTCAGTCGACCAGCGGACCCACTCCGAAGCCCACCCCGTCACCCAGTGCCACCCATGCCAAGCCCACAAAGCCACCGCTGCGGCCCCTGCCGACGAAGCTGCCAGCCGGGCTGCGGCGCAACACCGGCGTACGACCCGTGGCGCTGACCTTCGACGACGGGCCCAGCCCGGCGTGGACGCCGAAGGTGCTCGACCAACTGAAGGCGGCCCACGTCACGGCCACCTTCTGCGTGGTGGGCCTCGAAGCCCAACGACACCCCGAGCTGATCCGGCGGATCGTCCGGGAGGGCCACCAACTGTGCAACCACAGTTGGCGTCACGACCTCGACCTCGCCCGCCGGCCGGTCGCCGACATCAAGGCCGATCTGGCCCGCACCAACAAGGCCATCCAGACGGCCGCGCCGGGCACCCCGGTGTCCTTCTACCGCCAGCCCGGCGGTCGGTGGACGCAGGAGGTCCTCAACGTCGCCAAGGAGCTCGGCATGCGCCCGCTGCACTGGGCCGTCGACCCGCAGGACTGGGACAAGCCCACCGCCACCACGATCGCCAAGCGGGTCCACAACGCGGCACGTCCCGGCTCCATCGTGCTGCTGCACGACGGGGGCGGTAACCGGGCCGCGACGCTCGCCGCCTGCCCCCACCTGATCGCCGACCTGAAGCACCGCTACGGCATCACCCGCCTCAAGTAGATGCACCCTGACCTGCGTTTATCCGGTCCACGACGACCCCGGCCATACCGGTTTTGTCGACCGACCAGGCATCACGTATGCTTTCCAAGCCTCCGGCGGGGCCGGATGGGAGCAAGTCCGCTTGAAGTTGCGAATGTGCAATGATGGCGGGGCCGCCCTCATCGTCTAGCGGCCCAGGACGCCGCCCTTTCAAGGCGGTAGCACGGGTTCGAATCCCGTTGGGGGCACGACCGGCGCAAGTCGGAGCAACACAAGCTAGGTCCTGTGGAGCAGTTGGAGTGCTCGCCGCCCTGTCAAGGCGGAGGTCGCGGGTTCAAGTCCCGTCAGGACCGCAGCGCTGACGCCGCGCATAGCGCGGCGTTCTGCGTATCGGAGCGTGTGATCCTGTCAGCAGTTCGATCTGCTGACGGGTAGCATGAGCCGAGCAATACGGCCAGGTAGCTCAGTTGGTACGAGCGTCCGACTGAAAATCGGAAGGTCGGCGGTTCGACCCCGCCCCTGGCCACATAGCCTTTCGCCGGGCTACAGAGGTCCCCACCAGCGATTACGCAGGTGGGGATCTTGCTTTGTGCGACCTTTCCGCGTTGATCGACGTCGCCGATGTGGCGGCATCCGGTCGCTGCGATCCCGCCACTTCGCCGCAGTGGAGTCGATCACTCCTCTCCAGCGCGAAATCTCTGACAGTTGCCGTTCGGTCCGAACGGGAACTGTCCAAGATCTCCGCGTTCGGTCACTGGTCCCGGTGGCCCTGCTGGCGGTGCTGGGCGATCCCGCCCTGGATCGCTTCCCACACGCTGCGTCCGGCCTGCCGGATGCTCTCGCCCGCCTGCTCGGCGAGTTGCGCCGCGCTCTGGGCCGCCGCCTGCGCCCCGCCCGCGACACCCTCACCGCTCTGCTCGCCGCTTCCGCTGCCGCCCTGGTGACCACTGGCCTGCCGTCCGCCACCCCGCTGGTCGCCACCCCGCCGGTCGCCGCCACCCCGCCGGTCGCCGCCACCCCGCCGGTCGCCGCCACCCTGCTGTCCGCCGGCTTGCGGGCCACCAGCCCGACCGCCCGCAGCAGGACCGCCACCGTTCTGCCCGCCTCCAGCCGGACGGCCGTCCGGCGCGCCACCGCCGCCCGGACCCCCAGCGCCCGGACCGCCGCCCGCCGGACTGCCGCCGCTTCCGCCGCCCGCCGGACCACCGCCGCTCGGACCACCGCCGCCCGGACCACCGCCGCCCGGACCACCGCCGCCGCCGGCCGTTCCGCCCTCATGCTGGCCCGAAACACCTGGTCCGCCGGACGGACCCGGAGCGGGGGTCGAGACGGGCGGACCGGTCGACGGACTCACCGGGCGGGCCGGTCGTGCCCGCGTCTGGTCGCCGGCTACCGCACCCGCCTGCCGCGCCAGTTCGTCGCGGACGTCGCCGTGCTGCGCGCGAGCGGTGATCTCGGCGGCGCCGGCCGCCAACTGCTCGCTGCTGCGGTTGACGTCGTCGAGCGCGCCGCTGCCCGCCCGAGCGAGGGATTCGATGACCTGCGGGTTGTTGTCGATGGTGTCGAGCGCGCGGCCCAGGAGTGTCACCAGCTGCTCCAGTCGGACCCGTAGCTGCGCCTCGGCGTGCACCCCGTCGATGTCCAGCTCGACGCCGTGCAGGTGGACCCGTACGCCGGCGTCGAGTTGGAGGAGGTTGGCCAGCCGGGCGCGCAGCGAGATGTCGGCGTCCAGCCCGTCCACGACGAGGCGGATCGAGTCGACCGAGACGTTCGGGATGTCGAGGAGGACGTCGGGTTCTCCGGTATCGACGTGCCGGTCCGGCCTCCGCTGCTGCGCGTTCTCGCTCATGCTCTCCCGCTCCACCCGTACGCCGACCCGGTCGTCCGGGCCGTCCGGGCGCGGTTACCCGCTTTCCGGAGGGGCATCCCGTCCGTGACGACTCGGCAACCCACTGTCTGGAACAGGGTGCCTACGAAGCTGCACACCGAGGCATCAGCCGGTATGGTCCGGGCCTATGGGACAGGGGATGGCTGATCCGGCCGACATTCGGCAGGACCTGGAGCGGTTCTCCTTACGGTGCAGTCTCCTCGTCCCCGGTCCCGCCGAGCGGGCGTTCGCGGTTTTCACCGACGAGCTGACCGAGTGGTGGGTCACCGAGTACACCTGGTCGGGTCCGGAGGCTCTCGCCGAGCTGGGGATGGAGCCGCGGGCCGGCGGCATGCTCTACGAGATAGGCCCGTACGGCTTCCGCGCCGACTGGGGACGGGTGCTCACGTGGGATCCGCCTCGACGGTTGGTCTTCGCCTGGCAACTCGGTCCGGACCGGGTGCCGGTGCCGGACCCGGCGAAGGCGAGCGAGGTCGAGGTGCTGTTCCTGGCCGATGGGCCCGAACGGACCCGGGTCGAGCTGGAGCACCGGCATTTCGACCGGCACGGCGAGGCGGCCGAGGGCTACCGCAAGGCGCTCACGGCAGGCTGGCACGAGTTGCTCACGCGCTATCTCGCCACGGTGTCGCGCGGTCAGCACACCGCCTGAGCCTTGCCGGCGCAGGCTCACCGGTCGAGTTGTCGACCCGCCCGGGCGGTGTCGAGATTCCGGCCGCCCAGGTGGGCGCGGCTGCCCGCCTCGGCGCCCGAGCCGAAGCCGGTGCCGCCGAGCCGGCGGGCCGGAGCGGTGCGCAGTCGTGGGTACTCCTCGGTGAGCCTCCGCTGCACCCGGTCGGAGCGGTCGGCCAGCACCAACGCCATCGAGGGCGCACCTGACTCGCTGGCCGCCGCCGACTCGGCCGCCCAGAGTCGGCCCCCGATCACCTCCGCGAAGCCGGCGAGCCAGGACCGGCGGAAGGCGGCCGGATGGTCGTCCACCGGCACCGCCGTGGCGGCCAGGCCGTGTGCGGCCTGCACGAGCAGCGAGGTGAAGAGCAGGTCCACGCGTTCGAGGTCGCTGGCGAAGCCGAACAGGTGCGCGACGAACCCGTTGCCCTGCTTACGCCGGACGCAGCGGCAGCGCAGCGGCTCGGCGACCGCCGCGAGCAGACCGACCTTGTCCCGGGCGTACGGGGCGACGATGTCGAGGACGCGGTCACCGACCGGATCGGTGGTCGGGTCCCGGACCGCGAGCAGCGCCCTGTCGACGCCGTAACGGGCGATCAACTCGGTCGCCTTGGCGGTGAACGCCGCTGACTCGGCGGGCGTGCAGGCCGGGTCCTCGGCCTGGGCGAGCAGCTTGCGCACCTTGCTGAGCATGGCCTCGGACATGCCACAGAGCTACCACACCCGTCCGACGATCTGGGACCGCGCCAGGACCGCCCCGCGCGGACGCGGTGCCCACAGCGGGTGCCGTGTTCACGCGGCCCGGCTGCGCAGGGTGGCGATGGTCGAACCGGCGAGCGTGAGCAGGCAGTCGGAGAGCTGCCCGTCCGCCGCGGCCGCCCCGAACAGGGCCTCGCCGGTGGGTACGTCCCGGTTGGCGTAGGCGCTCACGAAGCGGGCCACCCAGCGGGTGTCGTAGTTCGCCTGCTCGATGCCCGGGAAGTCCAGCGCACATCCGGTGCTCGGCGCGGCGTCACCGACCATCGTCGCGGCCAGGCACCAGGCGACCCCGTACGCCCCGGACAGGCCGGCCCGGTCGACGACCGCGTCGAACGCACCTGTCACCGCGTCCCCATCGCCCGCCAGCGCCGAGCGGAGCACGGCGGTCGCGTCGTCGAACGTCTGCTGTGGTAGGTCCGTCACCCAGCGCACAGTAGGACGGGGGGTCAAGCCCCCATCTTCCGTCACTCTGCGTGTTCAACGCGAGCGACCTACGCATTACGCCACCTCGATGGTCCCGCGCTCGGCCTCGGCACGCTAATGTGCGCAGCGGACCTTCGCCGGAGGAAGGACGACCATGCTCGTATCACGCCGCTCGCGGGTGGCCACACTGGCTGCCTGCGCGACGATCCTGCTCGCCACGAGCGCTTGCGGGGATGACAAGGCCGACGAGGGCAGCGCCCAACAGGTGCGCCTCTACGGCACGGACGGCAACATGTTCAACGCCTTTCCTGCGGAGTTGAAGGAACGGGCCAGTCTCGTTGACGGAATGAAGGGCACCACGCCACTCGTTCCGCTGCCCGACGACTTCAAGAACCGGCTACGAGCCATCGATCCGGCGCTGAAGGACTACATCTACTCCGCCGAGACGTACGACGCGATCGTGATCGCCGTGCTCGCCGCGCAGCTGGCTGGAAGCACCGACCCGGCGGCCATCACCAAGCAGATCATCGCAGTGACCAACAACGGTCAGCGCTGCGAAGACCCGGCGAGTTGCCTCGCACTAGCCCGTAACGGGCAGGACATCGAGTACCGCGGTGTCTCGCTGAACCGCGCCGGCTTCACCGACAAGGGTGAGCCGGCCACCGCGAGCTACGCCACGCTGACTTTCGACGGGGAGCAGATCAACGACGGGAAGACCGAGTTCGTCGGTGCCGGCAATGAGTCCGCGGCGAGCACCGAGACGCCGCCGAAGCCGAAGAAACAGCGCCCGAGCGGCGACACCGACAAAAAGCCACTGATCCTGGGCGGCCTGCTGCCAAAGACCGGTGACCTCGCTTTCGCCTACCCGCCGATCGCCGCTGGCGCTGCCCTGGCGATAAGGGAGATCAACGCCGCCGGCGGCGCGCTGGGCAAGCCAGTGACCTGGCTCGACGGCGACGACGGCACCAACCCGGCGGTGGCCAAGAGCACGGTGGCCAAGCACGTGACGGACGGCGTCAGCGTGATCATCGGCTCGGGTAGCTCGGGCATCTCCCGGGCCGTGCTGCCGGACGTGATAAAGGCCGGGAAGATCCTCTTTTCCCCGTGCAACACCGCCAGCAGCCTGACCGACATAGACGATCAGGGCCGCTTCTTCCGCACCGCCCCGCCGGACAGCCTCCAGGGCCGGGCGCTGGCCGACGTGATCCTCCGTGACGGGTCGCAGAAGATTGCCATCGTGGCCCGCAAGGACTCCTACGGTGAGGGCCTGCAGGGCAGCGTCCGCGACGAGCTGACCAAGGCCGGTATCGCCGACGACCGGCTCAAGTTGATCACGTACGAGCCGCCAGCCGACGCGACGGCACCGCCGATCGACTTCAGCAGCGGCGCGAAGGAGATCAAGGCATTCGGGGCGGACGCCGTCGTCGTCATCGGGTTCGGTGAGTCGGCTCAGGTGATCCGGGCGCTCGCCGAATCCGGGGTGCAGATCCGGCACTGAGCACCACCCGCGAACCACGACGCACCACCCGCGAACCACCACGCACCACGACGGCCGCACCGGCCCCACTGCCGGTGCGGCCGTTCCCGTAGCCGCGTCAGCGGGTCCGGCGGCGTTCGAGGAACTCGGTCATGCGGCGGTGCTTCTCCTCGTCCTCGAAGAGCACCGCCTGACTCACCAGGTCGAGCTGCGGGTGCGCGGCGGCGGGCGCGTCGACGGCCAACTTGGTGAGCCGCAGCGCCAGCGGCGATGCCTGCGCCATGTCGTCCAACAGGCCGTGCGCCGTCGTCAGCAGCTCACCGGGCTCGTCCACCACCCGGTTCACCAACCCGATCCGCAGCGCCTCCGCCGCGTCCACCCGGCGGCCGGTGAACAGCAGTTCCTTGGCCCTGCCCTCGCCGACGAGGGCGGGCAGTCGGTGGGTCGCGCCAGCGCCGGCCAGAATGCCCAGGCGCACCTCCGGCTGACCGAAGACCGCACGGGCCGTGCACACCCGAAGATCGCAGGCGTACGCCAGCTCCGCGCCACCGCCCAGCGCCGGCCCGTCGACGGCGGCCACGCTCGGCATGGGCAGTGCCCTGATCCGGGCGAAGGCCGCCGAGTTGATCGCGGCCAACGCGTCCGTGCGGCCCCGCTCGCGGAGCTGACCGATGTCGGCGCCACCGGCGAAGATGCCCTCCGCGCCGCCGGTCAGGAGCAGCAGCCGGGGCCGTGCCTCCAACTCGGCGCAGACCTGGTGCAGCTCGGCGATCAGGTCGGCGTCGATGGCGTTGCGCTTCTCCGGCCGGGCGAGCGTCACCACCAGCCGATCCGGCCGTTCCTCGATGCGCAGACCGCTCATTGCTTGACACCCGCTTCCCAGCGGTAGAAGCCGTGCCCGGACTTCTTGCCCAGCCGCCCGGCGGCCACCATCTCCACCAGCAGTTCCGGCGGCGCGAAGCGGTCCCCGTACGCGGCCTGGAGGGTGCGGGCGATGTCGAGGCGCACGTCCAGGCCGACCAGGTCGGTGAGTTCCAGCGGCCCGATCGGGTGCCGGTAGCCGAGCACCATCGCCTTGTCGATGTCGGCCGGGCTGGCCACCTGGTCGGCGACCATCCGGATCGCCTCCAACCCGAGGGTCACCCCGAGTCGGGAGGTGGCGAAGCCGGGCATGTCGCGTACGACGACGGGGTCCTTGCCCAGCCGCCCGGCGAGCGCGACGGCCGCGGTGGTGGTCTCCTGGGCGGTGGCCGGGCCGACCACGATCTCCAGCAGCGTCATCGCCCAGACCGGGTTGAAGAAGTGCAGGCCGAGGAAGCGCTCGGGTGCGTCCAGGCCTGCGGCCAGCTCACCGATGGCGATGCTGGACGTGTTGCTGCCGAGCAGAGCCGGGTCCAGGGCGGCGGCGTCGCGCAGCACCGCCCGCTTCAGGTCCAGGCGCTCCGGCACCGCCTCCACGATCACCTCCGGAGCGGGGGCGACCTCGGAAAGGCTCGGGCGCAGGGTCACCCGCTGCCGGTTGGCGGCGGCGTCGTCGGCGGTCAGCTTGCCGCGCTGCACCGCCCGCTCCCACAGGTCGGCGAGCCGGGTCAGCGCGGTCGCCCCCCGGTCGGCGTCCACCTCGACCAGCTCGACGGCGTGGCCGGCGCCGGCCGCCACGTACGCGATGCCGAGCCCCATCGTGCCCGCACCGACGACCACGAAACGATCGTTCACCACGCCTCCCTGTCCGCCGGCCCGGCAGCGCGCGGGGTTCCCGCCGCGCCGGCCCGGGTGCTCGGCCCGTTGCGCTCGCTCATGGTGCGACCCTAGACAGCACGCCGACCCCACCCATGCGTGGGGGAGCGCGGGATCGGGTACGTACGGCCCGTCAACCCAAGGGAAGGACCGCATCGAGATGAGCCAGGCACCGGAGAGCGTCACCTCCGACTCCGAGACCGTGGAGACCCGGGGCGACGAGCGGGTCGAGCTGCTGCGCGCCGACACCAACAACGACGGCAAGACCGACGTGTGGGTGGTGGACACCGACGGCGACGGCAAGGCCGACCTGTTCCAGTTCGACACCGATGGTGACGGCAAGGTGGACATCACCATGGTCGACCTCGACGAGGACGGTACCCCCGACGAGGTGGTCGACGGCGACGGCGGCCTTCCGCCCGAGCCGCTGCCCCCGACCGTCCAGGTCTGAGCCGTACGACGGCTCCTGCGCTCGATGCGAGGCAGGAGCCGTCGCTCAGCCGGCGAAACGCAGGGTGGCCAGGTAGTAGGGAGCGTCGCGCTCGTCCACATCGGTCAGCCGCCAGCGACTGCCGTGCACCAGCTCGGCGAACTCGTCGGGCGAGCAGACCAGGTAGTCGAACCATTCGGTGCCCAGCTCCCGATAGCGCAACCGGAGCCGTAGCTGGCCACCGAGCCGACCCCGACGCCGGTTGCGCTCGTGGTAGCCGGTGTGTACGGGGTCGCGGGTGCCGTACGGGTTGGTGCCGTGCGCGATGATCTCCGCTCCCGGCCGTGCCAACGCGGCGAGCGCGGCCAGGAACCCCGGTGCCCGCTCGCGCCCCTCGAACAGCCCGAGGTTGTTGCCGAGCAGCAGGAACGTGTCGTAGCTCCGGCCGTCGGCGACGTGCGTGTCCACCGTCCCGTGCACCAGCCGTCGTACGCCACGACGTCGACTCACGTCGAGCGCACCCGCCGACGTGTCCAGCCCGGTGACGGGTACGCCGCGCTCCTGGAGCAGCAGCGCGATCCGGCCCGCCCCCGTGCCGACGTCGAGCGTCTCGCCACGGGCCCGGTCGACGGCCCGGTGGTCGTACGGCTGCCAGTCGGCCGGCCCGTCGAGGTAGTGCGCCGCCGGAGCGCCGTTGATCAGACCGTCGTCCCGTTCGATGATCTCGATGACCGGCCTGGGCAGTCGGCCGCCGACCATGGGCCGGGGGCCGACCCCGGTCGCCACGGCGAGCGCGTCCCGCAGCAGTTCACCGACCACGTCACCGATTAGCGGTTCCCCCGTCACGCCGTTCACGCTATCTGGCCGCTCAGTGGCCCGCAGCGGCCTATCCTGGCGGCGTGACCATGCTGGACCGGCTGTCGGCCGAGAAGTACATTCTGCTCACGACCTTCCGGAAGGACGGCCGAGCGGTGCCGACCCCGGTCTGGTCGGTCCGCGACGGAGACGCGCTGGCCGTCTGGACCCGGGCCGACTCGGGGAAGGTCAAGCGGATCCGCCACAACGGTGAGGTGACCGTGGCGCCCTGCGACGTACGGGGTCGACCGCATGGCGCCCAGGTGCCGGCCCACGCGACCCTCTACGGCGGTCGTGACACAGGTCGGGTCCGCGACCTGCTCAAACACAAGTACCGCCTCATCGGTCGACTGAGTCTGCTGGGCAGCCGCCTACGTCGCGGCGAGGGCGGCACGATCGGCATCCGGGTGACGTTGACCGGGCCCGACGACGGCGACTGACCCGCTGCCGACTGACGCGCCGCTATCCAGGGCCGGGCCGGGGAGGCAACAGCGAAAGGGGCGGCGGACCGAAGTCCACCGCCCCTTCCTGGAAACCTCTATCGGGTCAGTCGCCCTGCCGCTGCTGCGGGATCTGGCCCTGCAACAGCGCCCTGACCTCCGACTCGCGGTATCGACGGTGGCCACCCAGAGTGCGGATGGCGCTGAGCTTGCCCGCCTTCGCCCACCGGGTCACCGTCTTCGGGTCGACACGGAACATCGACGCCACCTCGGCCGGTGTGAGCAGCGGCTCTGGTTCGTGCGTTCGCGATGCCATCGGTCACTCCTCCACATGTATAGACATCGGCCGGGGTCCCGCCGGCCGACGCGTCTCCCATGGTCCGGCTAGTCCCCGATGTCCGACATGGGCCGAACGGATGAAGGTCCCTAGACGGACGGATGAACCATGCCCGATTTTTACGACTTTCACACGGCAGAAAGTACCTTATTAGGACTCATGATCACGGTTCGTGATGCGTCAACTACGAGACACCCTCGCCTTGGGAGCGCTCCTAGAGGCAATTTGCGTTAATTGCACCGCTCTAGCAGCTGCACGGCGCGCCAGCGGGCCACCAGCTTGTCGTAGGCGGCCGACGCCTCGTCCGCCTCACCCCGGGACAGCCCGGCGAGGCCGGCGGCGACCAGCTCCGGCGAGTCGTCCGCGGCGAGAGTCTCGTCGGAGAGCAGGTCGACCAGGCCGCCGTAGTCCAGTTCCACCACCGAGCGCGGGTGGAACTCCTCCAGCCAGCGGGCCGCCTCCTCCACCGCTTCGGTGATCGGCGCCTCGCCCACCGACTTGCGCAGCACCGACAACGCCCGCGACGAGCGACGACGCGCCTTGGAGATCTCCGTCCGGTAGCGCAGCGTCCGCCGGCCCGGCTGCGTGACGAAGTCCCGCTCCGTCGGGTCGAAGAGCACGAACCACCGCAGGGGTACGCCCCACGTGGCGATCTGCTCGTGCACCCGGGGCACCCCGTGCTCCAGCACCCGGGCGCCGCTGCGCCAGTCGTCCACGACCGCCCGGGCCTGCCCGGCGAGCACCGGCGGCACGAACGCGTCGGCGAGCACCGAGGGCACCCCGTCCCGGGCGCTGAGCGCCGCCTCAGCGACCCGGATCCGCAGGTTCCAGGGGCAGACCAGCAGGCTGTCGTCCGTCTCCAGGACGTACGCCTCCTCGGGCAGGTCGGGTAGGCGGGTCCAGCCCGCGCCCAACGCCTCGATCACCGCCGTCCGCTGGCGGCCAGGCCCCTCGACCGGGGCGACCGCCCGCCCCTCCGAGACGTAGCGACGCCAGTAACTCTGCCGGTCCCGGTCGAAGGCGGTCAGCGGCTCGTACACGCGCAGGTAAGAAGCGAAGAGCGACGGCACCGCGCGATCCTCCCACGAACCGCACCCCGGTGCGGCCAGCGGTCGGACCGCGCGCGCCGCACCGTGGGACGGCGGCGGCGCGTCGGGCGGCCGCACGGCGGCCGATACTAGGCTCGATCACACCGGCAGCATCCCCGCCGGGGTTCACCAGGTCCGCGTCCCACAAGGACGCACACCACCGTAGGAGCCAGCCATGGGCGTATTCGCGAGCACCGACGACCCGGTATCGACCGGTCACGAACAGGTCGTCTTCTGCCAGGACAAGCAGAGCGGCCTCAAGGCGATCATCGGGATCTACTCCACCGCGCTGGGGCCCGCGCTCGGCGGCACCCGCTTCTACCCGTACGCCAGCGAGGACGACGCGCTCGCCGACGTGCTCGACCTGTCCCGCGGGATGGCCTACAAGAACGCTCTCGCCGGCCTGGACCTCGGCGGTGGCAAGGCCGTCATCTGGGGTGACCCGGAGCAGATCAAGAGCGAGGCGCTGCTGCGCGCGTACGGTCGCTTCGTGGAGTCGCTGGCGGGCCGCTACTACACCGCCTGCGACGTCGGCACCTACGTGCCCGACATGGACGTCATCGCCCGCGAGACCCGGTACGTGACCGGCCGCAGCGTGGAGCACGGCGGCGCCGGCGACTCGTCGATCCTGACCGCGTGGGGTGTCTTCCAGGGGATGCGGGCCGCCGCCGAGCACGTCTGGGGCACGCCGAGCCTGAGCGGCCGCCGAGTCGGTGTGGCCGGGCTGGGCAAGGTCGGCAAGTACCTGACCGGGCACCTGCTGGACGACGGTGCCGAGGTGGTCGCCACGGACGTCAACCCGAAGGCGCTGGCGTGGGCACGCGCCAACCACCCACAGGTCACCCTGGTGGACGACGCGACCGCGCTGGTCGCGGCCGACATCGACGTGTACGCCCCGTGCGCGCTGGGCGGCGCGCTGAACGACGACACCGTTCCGGCGCTGCGCGCCAAGGTGGTGACCGGTGCGGCGAACAACCAACTCGCGCACCCGGGCATCGAGAAGCTGCTGGCCGACCGGGGCATCCTCTACGCGCCGGACTACGTGGTCAACGCCGGCGGGGTCATCCAGGTGGCCGACGAGATCGAGGGCTTCAACTTCGACCGGGCAAAGCTGCGGGCCACCCGGATCTACGACACCACCCGGGAGATCCTGCGTCTCGCGGACGCGGAGGGCGTGCCGCCGGCGGTCGCCGCGGACCGGTTGGCCGAGCGGCGGATGGCCGACGTCGGGCGACTGCGCACCATCCACCTGCGCTGATCCGTTCCGGGGGCGGATCGACCGGGATCCGCCTCCGGGCCTCCCGCGCGGGCCCGACTCGGTAAGCTGAGGTCCGGGTCACGTTTGGCATGTTTTGCCCGGTGTCACGGGCGCTCTCCGTTCCGCTCCTTACCGAGTACACTGGGTGACGGCCGGATCGCCGCGACGCGCAGAGCCGGCTGGCGGTAACCCGAGGTGCCGAACGATGGCATCCCCATGTACCGTAAGAGCCACGAGAGATGCCTGACGTCATCGGGGCCCGCCTTCGGGCTGCCCCGCATTCTGTGCGAGGGGGTCGAGCCATGGGGCGCGGCCGTGCTAAGGCCAAGCAGACAAAGGTGGCCCGGGAGTTGAAGTACCACTCCCCGAACACCGACCTCACCGCCTTGCAGCGCGAACTGGCGGGTGCTGGTAAGTCTGAGCACCACTTCGACGACGACTCAAAAGAGTTCGTCGACGACGATGATGAGAATCATGCGGACGACGACCCGGATCCCTGGGTCCGCCCGACCCGCTGACCTCTCGACGTAGCTGAGCACGCGGTAACCCCCGCGTGCTCACGCATGTGCCCTTCGGGAGCGAGATCGGTGCCGATCATCAGGGGCCTGCCCTGGCCGGGAATCACTCCGACCGCCGACAGGCCCCTGATCACGGCCGCCCTAGCGCGGCCGGTTGTTCCAGTTGTAGAAGGTCGGGATGTTCTCGAAGTGGTTCCACGCGCAGACCGCGCTGACGCCGTCTCCGCCCGGCACCTCCGCCCGCAGCCGCCGCGCGTCCGCGGCCTCCTTTAGCAGCGCGACAAGCCCGGGGGCTGCCTCCCGCACTCGTTCGGTGACTCTGTCCGTGGCATCGTCCGCTTCGCGCTCAGGCCGCCGGTGACTGGTGGTCTCGGGCATGCTCCAACACTCCCTCCAATAGGCGGATCTTGCTGTTGCGGCAGTGCTCGGTCTCCGTACCGTCAAAACGCCCCAGCTCGAAGTAACGGTTGGCGGCATGACCGCCGCCACAGAAGCCGAAGTAGGGGCACGACGCACGACACGCCTCCACCCCCGCCAGGAACTCGCCGACCCACGGCGTCGACACCGCACCGGCCAGGATCTGGGCCAGCGGGGTGGTCAGCACGTTCCCACTGCTGAAGTCGCCGTAGCGCGGGTCGGTGAAGCCGGCCAGCTCCGGGGAGAGCACCGTCACCGAACCGTCGTGCCCGATGGTCGGAATGGGATCCAGCTGGCGGGGCAGCACACCGTCAACCGAGCCGTCCAGGACCGCGCCCGCGTACCGGAGCGACCACTCGACCTCGCGAAGGTGGATGCGCGGCGCCCGCCGCCAGGCCGTCACCAACTCGGCCCAGAACGTCGTCACCGCCGCCGGGTCGTGGCTGTTGTCGCGGGTGTTGACGCCTTCGGTCTCCTCGATGTTGATGCCCAGCACGTCGCAGCCCAGCTCGAGGAAGTAGTCGTACAGCTCCGCGGCGAGCCCCGGCGTCGGCCGGGACACCACGGCCAGCGCGGAGAAGGGCAGGTCGTGCCGGCGCAGGGCGGCCACACCCCGCAGAATCTTGTCGTACGCCGGCTGGCCGCCACGGTTGACCCGGTCGCCGTTGCGCTCCCGGGGGCCGTCCACGCTCACGCTCACCCGCATCTCGTGCCGGGCAAAGAAGTCGCACCACTCGTCGTCGATCAGCGTGGCGTTCGTCTGCACATGATGCTCGACCTCGGGCCCGAAGGGTGCCATCAGAGCCGCGAGGTGCTCCCGGCCGGTCGCAAGCGGCTCACCGCCGTGCCACACCACCGAGAAGCGACCCGACGCCGCCCACGGGTTGACCGCTGCCGCCACCGCCTCGGCCACCGACAAAGACATGCGCCGGTCGACGGCCCGGAACGGCAGGTAGCAGTACGCGCAGTCGAGGTTGCACAGTGTGGTGGGCTGCATGACGACGTACGACGGGACCGCGGCAAGACCGCGCATCCCGCTGAACGGCAGTTCCCCAGCAGCCATCACCCTCCTCCGCCGAGCCCGAGCCCTTCAGGCTAGGCGGCGCTGGCCACTCGGGTGAAGCCCTGATCAGGTACCCGTACGATCACCGGAGCGTGATCACCCTCGGGTGTGCTGACCCACCATCTGCACGTTGCCGGTGCCCTCGATGATCTCGCCGGCCTGCCAGGCCTCGACGCCCCGGCCCGTCAGCGTGGCCAGGGCGCGATCCGCGTCCTCGGCCGAGACGATCGCGAACATGCCGACGCCCATGTTGAAGGTCGACTCCATGTCCTGGTCGTCGATCCGGCCCTTCGACTGAATCAGGTCGAAGATCGGCTGCGGCTTCCAGGTGGACCGGTTGACCACCGCGTCGACGTGCTCGGGGAGCACCCGCACGAGGTTGCCCGGGATGCCGCCGCCGGTGATGTGCGACAGCGCCCGAACCTCGGCCTCGGCGATCAGCTTGAGGCAGTCCTTGGCGTAGATCTTGGTCGGGGTCAGCAGCTCCTCACCGAGGGTCCGCTGCCGGCCGAAGTCGTCGATCACGATGTCCAGCCGCATCCGGGCGGCGCCCAGCAGCACGTGCCGGACCAGCGAGTAGCCGTTGGAGTGCAGGCCGGAGGAGCGCATGGCGATGACGACGTCACCCACCTCGACGCGGTCCGGGCTGAGGATGTCGGCCTCCTCGACCACACCGACACCGGTCGCGGAGATGTCGTACTCGTCCGGGCGCAGCACGCCCGGGTGCTCGGCGGTCTCGCCGCCCAGCAGCGCGCAGCCCGCGTACCGGCAGCCGTCGGCGATGCCCGCACCGATCTCGGCCACCTTGTCCGGGACGACCTCGCCCGTCGCGATGTAGTCGAGCAGGAACAGCGGCTCCGCACCGCACGCCACCAGGTCGTCGACGACCATCGCTACCAGGTCGATGCCGACCGTGTCGTGGATGTCCATCTGCTGGGCGATGACCAGTTTGGTGCCGACACCGTCCGTGGAGGAGGCCAGGATGGGGTTCTTGTACTTCTTCGTGTCCAACCGGAACAGGCCGGCGAAGCCGCCCAGGTCACCCAGCACCTCGGGCCGCCGGGTCTCGCGAACCTTGGACTTCAGCAGCTCCACCGCGCGGTCGCCCGCGTCGATGGAGACCCCGGCGTCGGCGTACGAGACCGAGCGTTTGCCCCTCTGACGGCCGGCACCGCCCGTCCACGGCTGGTGGTCGCTGCCAGCGCCGTTCGGGCTGCTTCCTGCGCCGCTGCGCTCGGACACGTGCGTCACGGTTCTCCCCTTTTGTGGTCCTCGGTGCCGCACCGGCGGTGGCCGGGCCGCGCCAGTTGGTGCTACGGGCGGTTAGCGGTCACGCCACCCGGAGTGGCGACGAGCGGGCCGAAGCTGTCCGGGGCCTCCGACGTCGCGGTCGCGACCCGGCGGCCCATACCTTCCAGCACGTGCTTGCCGATCAGATTGCCAGCCGGAAGCTCGATCGGGTACTCCCCATCGAAACACGCCCGACACAGTCGGGTCTTCGGCTGCTCGGTCGCTGCGATCAGGCCGGCAAGCGAGACATAACCCAGCGTGTCGGCGCCGATGGAGCGCCGGATGCCGTCGTTGTCCAACCCGTTGGCCAGCAGCTCCGCCCGGGTGGCGAAGTCGATGCCGTAGAAACACGGCCAGCTGACCGGTGGGGAGGAGATCCGGACGTGCACCTCGAGCGCCCCCGCCTCGCGCAGCATCCGGACGATGGCGCGCTGCGTGTTGCCGCGCACGATCGAGTCGTCCACGACGACCAGGCGCTTGCCGCGGACGTTCTGCCGCAGGGGATTGAGCTTGAGTCGGATGCCGAGCTGACGCAGGGTCTGCGACGGCTGGATGAAGGTACGCCCCACGTACGGGTTCTTCATGAGGCCGGCGCCGTAGGTGATGCCGGACGCCTCCGCGTAGCCGATAGCGGCCGGGGTGCCGGACTCGGGCACCGGGATGACGAGGTCGGCCTCGACCGGGTGCTCCTTGGCCAACTGCCGGCCGATCTGCACCCGCGCCGCGTGCACGTTACGCCCGGCGATGGTCGCGTCCGGGCGGGCGATGTAGACGTACTCGAAGAGGCAGCCCTTCGGCTCGGGCGCGGCGAACCGGGTCGAGCGCAGCCCCTCCTCGTCGATCGCGATCAGCTCGCCGGGCTCGACCTCGCGCACCACGCTCGCGCCCACGATGTCCAGGGCGGCGGTCTCGCTCGCCACCACCCAGCCACGCTCCAGCCGGCCGAGCACCAGCGGGCGCACGCCGTGCGCGTCGCGGGCCGCGTACAGCGTCGACTCGTCCATGAAGACGAAGCTGAACGCCCCGCGCAGCTGCGGCAGCACCTCGAGCGCGGCCGCCTCGACCGACAGGTCGGGGCGGCTGGCCAGCAGCATCGTCACCAGCGAGGTGTCGTTGGTCGAGCCGTCCGCGACGAGGCCGCGCTCGGCGACCTCCTTCTCCAGCTCCGCGGTGTTGACCAGGTTGCCGTTGTGGGCCAGCGCGATGGTCGTGCCGGAATCGGTCGACCGGATGGTCGGCTGGGCGTTCTCCCAGTTGGACGCACCGGTCGTCGAGTATCGGGCGTGCCCGATCGCCAGGTGGCCACGCAGGCTGGCCAGGGTGGGCTCGTCGAAGACCTGGGCCACCAGGCCGAGGTCCTTGTAGACCACCACGCCTGAGCCATCGCTGACCGCGATGCCCGCCGCCTCCTGGCCGCGATGCTGGAGGGCATAGAGGCCGAAATAGGTCAGATTGGCGACCTCTTCGCCAGGGGCCCAGACGCCGAAGACGCCGCAGGCGTCCTGGGGGCCGGGTCGTTGGGGATCAAGGTCGTGGCTCAGCCGGCCGTCGCCTCGGGGCACTACCGCTCCCTCATGCTGGTCTGGACCGGCCTGGCGGGGATCACGGGGCGGATCCACATTCCTCGGCCGGGACCACTGTCGTCGCCTGACAGTGTACGCGAGTTGACGTCGATACAGATAGTCACGATTTCGCTGCCGAGAGTAGCGATCACACGGACATCGAGGCAGCTAGAGGGGCAGATAGGCCGAGATATCCCCCCGGACGCCGCTCACCTGAACACGACCCTCGGCCACCGCACCGGCCCACGCGAGCCGGCCCGTGGCGAGTTCCAGCCACGTCTGCGGCGACATCTCGACCACGTTCGGCGGGGTTCCTCTGGTGTGTCGAGGACCGGGGACGCACTGGATCGCACCGTATGGTGGGACGCGCACCTCCACCGATCGGCCGGGGGCGCGCTCCGCGAGTACGGCCAACAACGACCGGACCGCCTCCCGGAGTACCGACCGTTCGGGCGTACGACCCTCGTCAAGCGCCGACAACGCCGCGTCGACGGCAGCGGACTTACTGTGCGGAGAGGACACGACGGGACGATACGACCCACAGGTGAAGCACCCGACGCTGGCCCTGGGTCGCGCCGGCACAGTGAGACAAGGCATAGTGGCCGACGGCGTATTCGTACCGTGATGATCCCCGGCCCGGCGCCCCGCCGGTACTAGGGAAGTCAGCCCGGAAGGCGGTGGACGTGTCAACACACCGACGTGCCTGGAAGCAGCGGGCCGGTGTGGTCGTAGCGCTGGTTGCAGGCGCTCTGCTCGCCGTCCCCGCCACACCGGCAATGGCCGCAGAGGTCGAGGTCTCCCCCGGCGCGGTCACCGTGAACGCGGGTAGCGACGCCACGATCACGGTGCGCGTCACCGGAGGCAATGAGGACGAGTCGGCGAAGGTCAGTCTCTCCGGCCTGCCGCCCGGCGTCAGCTGCGCCAGTGGCTGTGGCGATGTCAAGCTCACCGGCGGCGGTCTGGGCGGCCCGAAGGGGTCGGTGCTGGTCCGCATCGCGGCCAACGACAACGCCGGCGACGCGACCACGACCATCACGGTGGCGGTCGAGGCCGCTTCGGGCCCGGACACCGCCACCGTCTCGCTGACCGTCAAGGGCAAGGCCGCACCGCCCACCCAGCAGCAGAACCAGACGGTGAAGTCGGTCTCCGGCAAGGTGGTCGTGAAGGCGAGCGGCGACGCGGTGCCGAACGCGATCGTGATCCTCCAGGACACCGGAGGTCACCGCTACGACACGATCAGCGACGGCAGCGGTAACTTCCGCTTCAGCGGCAGCACCCAGAACCCGATCACCCCCGGCCGGATCGACGTGGGCGCGTCGGCCAACAACATCAACGCGGTCAAGAGCTTCAACGCGAACGCCGGGCAGTCGATCACCGGCCAGCGGATCAGCCTGGAGATCAAGGTCGAGGTGACGCCCAGCGCCACCCCGTCGCCCACCGCCGATGCCACCCCCACCGAGGAGGCGACCGAGGAGGGTGCCGAAGAGCAGCCCTCCGAGGAGGCCAGCCCGGGTGCCCCGGCGAACGCCAGCAACGAGGACGACGGTGGCGGCTTCGGCTCGTACCTGATCATCCTGCTCGGAGGCCTGCTCGTCGCGGCCGGCGTCGGCACGATCGTCCTGCTGTGGATGAAGCGCCGCGAGAGCGGCGACGACGATGAGCCGGCGGTGGCTGGCGCGGCCGGTCCCGCTGGCGCGGTACCGGCGGCCCGTGGGGCCTTCCACGGCGCCGACGACAAGACCCGCGTGGTCAACCGCGGCGGCGGGCCCGACCCGACCATGGTCGGCGGCGCGGCACTGAGCGAGGCGCCGACGATGATGCACCGCCCGGTCGTCGACGACGTACCGCCGGACCCGTACGGCGCGCCCGCCCAGCCCTACGGGGCGGCGGACCAGCAGGTTTGGGGTGGCTCCGGCTACGACGACGAGCCCGCCCAGGGCGGCTACGGCGGCTACGGCAACGCCCCCGCCTCGGGTGGTGGCTACGGCACGTCGGCGACGCCCGACGGCGGCTACGGCGGCGGCGCGGCGGACGGCTACGGCGCCGCACCCGGTTCCGGAGCGGGCTACGGCGGTGCCGCGGCCCCGGGCGTCGGCTACGGTGCCGCGCCCTCCTCCGGGGGCGGCTACGGCAGCCGTGACTACACCGCGCCGGCCGGTGCCGGGGGTTACCCGCCGGCTCCCGCTGGTGGGGCGGCAGGCTACGGCGAGCGCTTCGACGAGCCGACCGGCCGGTACACCGGCGACAGCACGCAGTACCCGGCTCCGGCAGACCCGTACGCCACCGGCGTGTACCAGCCGGAACAGGCACCGGGTTACGGCCAGCCGGAGCAGGCACCGGGCTACGGCCAGCCTGATCCGACCACGCCGTACGGCGGCGGTCGAGGGGCGGAGCCGAGCGGAGGCTACGGCCAGCAGACCGGCGCGTACGACCAGGGCGGCTACGGCCAGCCCGCCAGCGGATACGACCAGGGCGGCAACTACGGCCAGGAGCCCCCGCAGCAACGCGGCAGCTACGACGACCGGGGCTACGACCAGGGCGGCTACGGCCAGCCCGCCAGCGGATACGACCAGGGCGGCAACTACGGCCAGGAGCCCCCGCAGCAACGCGGCAGCTACGACGAC
>NZ_JBEXIJ010000034.1:74535-74801 GCF_040608495.1 Micromonospora sp. NPDC005174
TACGACGACCGTGGTTACGACCAGGGCGGCTACGGTCAGCAGCAGGGTGGCCGGGCCCGGCCGGACGCTCCCCCGCCCACTGAGCGCGGCGGTCGACGCCTCGACTGGCTGGACGACTGACCGGCACCACCACAACGCACACAGCGGGACGGCCGCCCGGAAAACCGGGCGGCGCGAGGTCCAACTCCGCGTCCTGATGGTCGTACCCGGCGTGTGGTGTCACGATCACGCTTGGGCTCAGGACCTCAACCTTGGGGCCGTTGGTC
>NZ_JBEXIJ010000035.1:0-72918 GCF_040608495.1 Micromonospora sp. NPDC005174
CCACACCGCCACCAGCAGCGACACCACAAACCCGAAGTCCAGCAAGAAATCAACGAATCCTCGACCACGCCGCACAGGTTAAAGATCAAGCTAGTTGACGCTCTCCGGGCGGTCGAGGAAGTGCAGCCGCGCCCGCTTGTCCGGCAGCTCGATCACCGGGCCGGCCCGGAACCCGCTGCGCCGCAGCCGGCGGAGCATCCGGTCGTTGCGCACGTCCGGCTCCATCACGACGCGCCGCCGCCCCGGCTCGGCGAAGACGAACTCCAGGACCGCCCTGAACAACGCGCCGGTGAAGCCCGGCTCGGCGGTGACCGTGGGCCCGACGAGCAGGTGGACGCCGACGTCGCCGGGGCGCACCTCGTAGCAGCCGCCGACCGGATCGGCCCCGGGCTCGTACGTCTGCGTCAGCGCCGCCGGCACACCGTCGCGGTGCACCAGGTACGCGTGGTGGGTGGTCAGCGAATCCAGGTACGCGTAGATCTCGTGCACCCGCTCACGGCTGGCGTCGCGCATTCCCCAGAACCGGGCCCGGTCCATCGTGACCCAGCCGTGCAGCAGGTCGGCGTCCTCGTCGGGGCGTACCGGCCGGATGGTGACCACCCCGAACCCGGGGACGTCGCGCCGATGGTGCTGTCCGTCAGTGCTCATCCCGCTCCTCGGTGAGGCGGTCCCAGTCGGTGGTCACCGGCAGCAGCTCACCGGTCAGCCACGCGGACTGCTGGTCGTCGTGGTGCTCGTCGCCGGGCACCCCACTGGCACCCAACGGGACCACCCACCGGCTGTCCTGCCGCCGGGCCAGGTCCCAGACGAAACGCGCGGCGGGCCCTCGGAAGCATCCGTGGGTGACCCCGGGAACGCTCGACGTGGCCAGCACGCAGTCGTGGTCGCCGTCGAGCCGTGGGCCGGGCGTGGCGTCCGGGTCGGGCAGGGCCCGCCACGCCGCCAGCCGGTGCAGGTCACCCCAGCGCATCGTGCGGTCCGCCGTGCCGGCGACCTCCTCGGCCGCCGCGCGCACCACCGCCGCGGTGTCGACGCCGGGCAGCGGGGCCGCGCCGAGCAGGTGCTCCAGCGCGTAGCCGACCCGCGGGGTCAGCGCCAACCAGGGCGCGAACACCTCGGGGTACGCGGGCGGCTCGGCCAGCGCCGCCAGGGCTGGGTGTGCGGCGATCCGGCGTACGACGGCGGCCCGCAGGAGGGCGAAGTCGGCGGCGTCGGTGCTGTCCGCGTCCATCCGCCGGTCCCAGCGCAGCAGCCGGTCCCGGAGCGCGGCGGCGGCCGGACCGAGCCCGGCACTCCTGTCGAGCACCGCCAGCAGCGCGTCCGCCGAGCCGAGGTACGTGTCGGTGTGGATCGTGGCCATGTCCCCGACCGTGAGGTTCCGGCTGGCGTCGAGCAGTTCGGCGATCCGGCGCGCGCGGTGCGGTGGTGCGAACTCGACGCCGAGCGGCGCCGCCAGAGCGCTCGCGTTGGCCATCACCGCCCGGTCGGTCACCTCGGCGCGGGGCATCGGCGCGTACCAGCCACGCCAGGCGTACGCGGCCTCCCAGGCGGGGACCGGACGCCGGCCGTTGTCCGGGTGCCGCAGCGGCACCGCGCCGGCGACGCGGTGCAGCAGGCCCCCGGCGGTGTCCGCCGCCTGCACCACGTTCACGGGCTCGACCCAGTGCCGCAGGGCATCGTCCACATCGGACACCGTGCGGGCACGCAGCAGCTCCGGTAACGCCGCGAAGCCCAGCTCGCGGCGGACCCGGGGCGGGTAGCGCAGGCTCAGCGCGGCGTCGTCCCCTGGCCCGCCGGCGATCACCGGCCCTCGTTCGGTCTCCACCACCTCGACCGGGACCGGGTCCGCGCCGGCCACCTCGATCGTCTCGACGTGGACGGACGCCTCCTGCCAGCCGTCCGGACCGAGGGCCAGGATCCCGGCGTCGTGCCGGCGCAGCCGCTCGACGTAGACGTCCTGGTAGTCGGCCATCGCGTTGGTGATCGCCCACGCCACCGCGCCGGTGTGGCCGAAGTGCGGGATGCCCGGCACTCCCGGCACCGCCAGCCCCAGCACGTCGTACTCCGGGCAGGCCAGCCGGATCTGCTGGTAGACGCCCGGGTCCTCGAGGATCCGGTGCGGGTCGCCGGCGAGCAGCGCGGCTCCGCTGGCGGTGCGCGAACCGGCGAGCAGCCACCCGTTGCTGCCGGCGACGGCCGGTCCGTCGACGGCGAAGGCCTCGGCCGCCGCCGGGCCGAGGTGCCGCGCGACGTGCTCGCGCCAGAGCTTGCTCGGGAACCCCGCGAAGAGGATGTGGTGCCCCAGCCACACCGCGAGCGGCGTCCACGGCTCCCACCGGCCCGGGGTCAACCCGGTGGCGGCGAACTCCGGCGCTCGGGCCGCGCCGGCGGCGAGACCGGCGTTGACCCCGGCCACGTACGCGCCCACCCACTCGGCGGTCGCCGGGTCCAGGTTGGCGTGACAGCGGCGGGCGGTGTCGTCCAGCCGTACCTGCCGGGCGAAGCGGTCCCAACCGAGCGCGTCGACGCCGAGGAAGGCCGCGCTGGTGCCCTGCGACCGGTGCCGCTCCACCTCGATCTGCCACGCCCGGTCGTACGCGGTCACCCGGCCCTGCGCCGTCGCGAGGGCGAGCGGGTCGTCCGCGCGTATGTGCGGCACGCCCCACGGGTCGCGGAACAGCCGCGTCGTCATGCGGGCTCGGTCGCTCGCCGGCGGGCGGCCGGGACGACCAGCGGGGTGCCGGTCTCCGGGTCGTCGATCACCCGGCAGGGCAGCCCGAACACCTCGGCGACCAGGTCGGCGGTCACCACGTCGCGCGGGTCGCCGGCGGCCACCACCCGACCGTCGCGCATGGCGATGAGGTGGGAGGCGTACCGGGCGGCGTGGTTGAGGTCGTGCAGCACCGCGACCAGCGTGCGGCCCTGCTCCTCGTGCAGCCGGGCACACAGGTCCAGGATCTCGATCTGGTGGGCGATGTCGAGGTACGTGGTCGGCTCGTCGAGCAGCAGCAGCGGTGTCTGCTGGGCCAGCGCCATCGCGATCCAGACGCGCTGCCGCTGGCCGCCGGACAGCTCGTCCACCGGCCGGTCCGCGAGGTCGGCGACCCCGGTGGCGGCCATCGACTCGTCGACGATCCGCTCGTCCTCGCGCGACCACTGCCGCAGCAGACCCTGGTGAGGGTAGCGACCCCGGGCGACCAGCTCGGCGACGCCGATCCCGTCCGGCGCGATCGACGTCTGCGGCAGCAGGCCGAGGGTGCGGGCGACCTTGCGGGCGGGCTGGTCGTGGATGTCCCGGCCGTCCAGCAGTACCGCTCCGGCGCTCGGGCGCAGCATCCGCGACAGCGCGCGCAGGAGCGTCGACTTGCCGCACGCGTTCGGACCGATGATCACCGTGAACGAGCGGTCGGGCACCGCCACGGTCAGGTCCTCGGAGATGGTGCGCCGGTCGTAGGCGAGGGTCAGCGCGGTGCCGCCGAGGCGGGAGGTCATGGGTGCTCCTTGTCCAGGGGTGTTCACAGCCGGCCCGCCCGGCGTTCGACGGCCAGCAGCCAGACCAGGTAGCCGCCGCCGAGCACGCCGGTCACCACGCCGACCGGGAGTTGGTGCCCGGTGAACGCGCGCTGGGCCACCAGGTCGGCGCCGACCAGCAGCGCCGCGCCGACCGCCATCGAGGGCAGCAGGTTCGGCCCGGGCGCACGGGTCAGCCGCTTGGCGACGTGCGGCGCGACGAGCGCGACGAACGACACGGGACCGGCCGCCGCCGCCGCGAACGACACCAGCAGCACCGCCGCGGCGAGCAGCACCAGGCGCATCCCCCGTACCGGCACACCGAGCGCGCTCGCCGTGTCGTCGCCCAGCTCCATCATCCGCAGCGCCGGGGCGCAGCCGACGAGCACGAGCGGCGTCAGCACGGCGGTGACGGCCAGCAGCGGCCCGGCGTTGGCCCAGCCCCGCCCGTCCAGGCTGCCGGTGAGCCACAGCACCGCCCGGGCGGCGTCCATCAGCGGGGCCCGGGTCAGCAGGTAGCCGTTGACGCCGGTGAGGATCGCGGCGACGCCGATGCCGACCAGCACGAGCCGGTAGCCGTGCACGCCGCGTCGCCACGCGAGCGCGTAGATCACCAGGCCGGTGCCGAGCCCGCCGACGACCGCCGCGCCGGCCAGGGCCAGGCTGCCGCCGCCGAGGACGACCACCACCAGCGCGCCGGTCGACGCGCCCTGGGTGAAGCCGAGGATGTCCGGGCTGCCCAGCGGGTTGCGGACCAGCGACTGGAACAGCGTGCCGCCCAGCGCCAGCGCCGCGCCGACCAGCAGGGCCGTGACCAACCGCGGCAGGCGCAGCTCGGTCACGATGAACTGCTCCGCCACGCTCCCGCCGCCGGTCAGGGTGCGCAGCACGTCGGTCGGGCCCATCGGGTAGTCGCCGCTGCCCATCGCGACCAGGGAGAGCCCGGCGGCGAGCAGCGTCGCGCCGACACCGACGGCCAGGGCCCGGGGGCGGAACCGCACCGACAACCCACCGGGGGTACGGATGACCGCGCTCACGGGTGGGCCACCCGTGAACGGCTGACCAGCCAGAGGAACAGCGGACCGCCCAGCACGGCGGTGACCATGCCGACCTGGAGTTCACCCGGGCGGCCGAGCACCCGGCCCAGCACGTCGGCGCCGAGCAGGAGGACCGGCGCGAGCACCGCGCAGTACGGCAGCAGCCAGCGCAGATCGGGCCCGGTGAGCGCGCGTACCAGGTGCGGCACGAGAAGTCCGACGAAGACGATGGGACCGCAGGCGGCGGTCGCCGCGCCGCAGAGCAGGGTGACCGCGACGATCACGGCGGCCCGGATCACGGCCGGGCGGGCGCCCAGGGCCCGGGCCGCGTCGTCGCCGAGCGCGAGGGCGTTCAGCGGACGGGCCGCGCCGAGGGCGACCAGCAGGCCGACCAGGATGAACGGCGTCACCCGGGCCACCGTCGCGGCGTCGGCGCTGGCCAGCGAGCCGACCGTCCAGAACCGCAACCGGTCCAGCGAGGCGGTGTCCAGCAGCATGACCGCGCTGACGAACGAGTAGAGGGTGGCGTTGAGCGCCGCGCCGGCCAGCGCGAGGCGGGCCGGGGTGGCGCCCCGTCCGCCGCCAACGGCGTAGACCAGCGCGGTGACCAGGGCCGCGCCGAGCAGCGCGAACCAGACGTACCCGCCGATGGCCGTGACGCCCAGGAAGGCGGCGGCGGTGGCCACGGCGGCGGACGCCCCGGCGTTGATGCCGAGCAGCCCGGGGTCGGCGAGGGGATTGCGGGTGAGGGCCTGCATCACGGCACCGGCCACGCCGAGCGCCGTGCCGGCGAGCAGCCCGAGCAGGGTGCGGGGCAGGCGCATCCGGTGCACCACGGCGTACTCGGTCGCGTCGCGGTGCAGCAGCCCGGACCAGACGTCGGCGAGCGGCAACGACTTCGCGCCCACCGCGATGCTGAGCACCAGGATCACGCCGAGCAGCGCCACGGCGGCGAGCAGTCCGGCGGCGCGGGCCGCATGGCGTCGCTTCGGAACGGGTGCCGCCGGCGCGTCGGGCACCGAGGGTGCCGGTGCGGTGACGGTGGGTGTGGCGTCCAGTGTGGGCTCCGGGAGTGTGGCGACACGGCGAACCGCTGTTGACAATGACCGAGGTTAGGCTAACCTAACCCCGCTGTCCCGGTCGACCCCGGCCTTCCCTTGATCGAAAGACGACACCATGCCCGATGCACTGTCCGCCCGTCGCCTCTCCCGTCGTGGCCTGCTGGCCGCTGGCGGTGCCGCCACGCTGGCCGCGCTGCTCGCCGGCTGCGGCAAGGACGATGCCGCCAAGCCTGCGGGCAGCGACAACGCCGCTGGCCCCTGGTCGTTCACCGACGACCGCACCAAGAAGGTCGAAGCGCCGGCCCGCCCGGCACGCGTGGTGGCCTTCACCGGTGTGGCGGCAGCCCTGGTCGATTTCGGTCTCGACAAGCAGCTCGTCGGCGTGTTCGGCGAGACCAAGCGCGCCGACGGCACGAAGGACCCACAGGCCGGCGACCTGAACGTCGAGACCGTCGAGATCCTCGGCAACGCCTGGGGCGAGTTCAGCCTGGAGAAGTACGCGGCCCTGCGTCCCGAGCTGCTGGTCACGCACATGTACGACCCGGACGCCCTGTGGTACGTGCCGGACGAGAGCAAGGACAAGATCCTGCCGCTCGCGCCCAGCGTGGCGATCACCACCGCCCGGGTGCCGATGACCAAGCCCATCGAGCGGTACGCCGCGCTGGCGGAGTCGCTCGGGGCCGACCTGTCGGCCAAGAAGGTCACCGACGCGAAGGCCCGCTTCGACGCCGCCTCCGACGCCGTCCGCCAGGCCGTCAAGGCCAACCCGGGCATCAGGGTGATGGCCTGCTCCGGCAGCCCCGACCTGTTCTACGTGTCCAACCCCAAGGTCAGCACCGACCTCATGTACTTCGCCGAGCTGGGCGTCGACATCGTGGTGCCGACCAAGCTGGAGGCCGGCGACTACTTCGAGGCGCTGAGCTGGGAGAACGCCGGCAAGTTCCCCGCCGACCTGATCCTGCTGGACAACCGCAGCACCGCGCTGCAGCCCAAGGACCTCACCGCCAAGCCGACCTGGGCGCAGCTCCCCGCCGTCCGGGCCAACCAGGTGACCCCGTGGGACGCGGTGCCCCGCTTCTCGTACGCCGGTGCCGCGCCACTGCTGGAGAACCTCGCCACCGCCATCCGGAACGCGAAGAAGGTCGGCTGACACCATGAGCACGAGCGTCGTCGAACCCGTAGCCCTGCAGTACCGCTTCTTCGCCGCGCACGTCGTGCGGGCCCGTCGGGTCGGCGCCTCGCTGATCCGGGTCACCTTCGGCGGCGCGGAGCTGGTCGACTTCGCCGGCGGCGGCCGGGACCAGAGCGTCTCGCTGTTCCTGCCGCACCCGGGCCAGGACGCCCCGGTCGTCCCGGTCGAGCGCGGCGAGGACTGGTTCGGCGCGTGGCGGGCCCTGCCGCCGGATGTCCGCGCGGTCATGCGCTCGTACACCATTCGGGAACACCGTTCGACGGTCGGCGAGGTGGACATCGACTTCGTCGGCCACGGCGGCACCGGTCCCGCCTCCCGGTGGGCCAGCCTGGCGGTGTCCGGTGACCAGGTGCTGCTGCTCGGCCCGGCGGTCTACGACAACCGCAGCGTCTGCTTCCGCCCACCGGACGACACCGACCTCGTGGTGCTGGCCGCCGACGAGACGGCGCTGCCGGCCACCGCCGGAATCCTTGCCTGGCTGCCCGCCGGCACCCGGGTCCGCGCCTGGATCGAGGTCCCGGACGCCGCCGACATCACCGAGCTGCCCACCGAGGCCGACGCGGAGATCCGCTGGATCGTGCGCGGCAGCACCGCCCCCGGCAGCGACCTGCTGGTCAGTGCGCTGCGCGCCGCCCGGCTTCCCGCCGCCACGCCGTACGCCTGGATCGCCGGCGAGTCCGGTGTGGTGCGGTCGCTGCGCCGGCACCTGGTCGGCGAGCGCGGCTTCGACCGTCGACGGGTGACCTTCGCCGGCTACTGGCGGCGTGGGCTCTCCGAGGAGGACCTGCGCGCCGAGGTGCTGGCCGGCGCCACCGCCTGACCGGCGATACCACCCAACGCAGCACGGCCCCCGGCGCGCGGACGCGCCGGGGGAGGGTTCCGGCTGCCCATCGTCAGAACGTGGAAGGACATCCCGTGACCGTGCCGACGTACCCCGGTGAGACCGACAGGCCCTCGCCGACCGGAGCGCAGGCCGCTCCACAAGCGACCGGAGCGTCGGCCGCGGCGCGGGCGCACCTGCTGCACGACGGTTCCGTCGAGCAGTACCGGCGGGCCATCGCCGACGGCGTCGACCGGGTCGCCCGCCGGGTGGCCACGGTGGACCGGCCCGCGACCGGCGTCGCCCCGGCCGAGCTGGCTCCGCTTGTCGACGGCGTCGACCTGGACCGGCCCCTGGGCGACGCCGGCGCGGCCCTGGACGAGCTGGAGAGCGTCTACCTCCGCGACGCGGTCTGGTTCCACCACCCCCGCTACCTGGCGCACCTCAACTGCCCGGTGGTCATCCCGGCGCTGCTCGGCGAGGCGGTGCTCAGCGCCGTGAACTCCTCCCTGGACACCTGGGACCAGAGCGCCGGCGCGACCCTCATCGAACGTCGGCTGATCGACTGGACCGCCGACCGGATCGGCCTCGGCCCGGACGCCGACGGCGTGTTCACCAGCGGAGGCAGCCAGTCCAACCTCCAGGCGCTGCTGCTGGCGCGGGAGGAGGCGTGCGCCGAGGCAACCCCGGCGGCACGTCTGGAGCTGCTGCCCCGGCTGCGCGTGCTCACCTCCGTCGCCGGGCACTTCAGCGTCCAGAAGTCCGCCAAGCTCCTCGGTCTCGCCCCGGACGCGGTGATCGCGGTGCCCACCGACGCGCGGCGGCGCATCCAGCCCGCCGCCGTCCGCGAGGAGATCGCCCGGTGCCGGGCGGCCGGACTGGTCCCGATGGCCGTCGTCGGCACCGCCGGCACCACCGACTTCGGCTCCATCGACCCGCTCGCGGAGCTGGCCGAGGTCTGCGCGGCGGACGGCGTCTGGCTGCACGTCGATGCCGCGTACGGCTGCGGGCTGCTCGTCTCGCCGACGCGCCGGCACCTGCTCGACGGCATCGAGCGGGCCGACTCGGTGACCGTCGACTACCACAAGTCGTTCTTCCAGCCGGTCAGCTCCAGCGCGCTGCTGGTCCGCGACCGGCGGACGCTGCGGCACGCCACCTACCACGCCGACTACCTCAACCCGGCGCGGATGGTGGAGCAGCAGATTCCCAACCAGGTCGACAAGAGCCTGCAGACGACCCGCCGTTTCGATGCGCTCAAGCTCTGGCTGACGCTGCGGGTGATGGGCCCGGACGCGCTCGGCGCGCTCTTCGACGAGGTGGTCGACCGGGCGGCGGATGCCTGGCAGCTCGTCAGCGAGGACCCACGCTTCGAGGTGGTGACCCAGTCGCAGTTGAGCACAGTGGTCTTCCGCTACCTGCCCACCGGCCCGGCCCGCGAGCTGGCCGACGCCGCGAACCTGCACGCCCGGGAGGCGCTGGCCGCGTCCGGCCTCGCCGTGGTCGCCGGCACTCGCGTGGACGGCCGGCACTTCCTCAAGTTCACACTGCTCAACCCCGCCACGACCGTCGACGACATCGGCCACGTGCTCGAACTGATCGCCGGCCACGCCGGGCGGTACGTGCGGGACACCATCGCGGCCGACCTGACCTGCCCCGTCGGCTGACCCCGAACCCGCGCCTGGAGAACAAGATGTCCACCCACGATTTCGTCGCCATCGGGCTCGGCCCGTACAACCTGGGCCTGGCCTGTCTCACCGCGCCGATCGACGAGCTGGACGGGGTGTTCCTGGAGGCTCGGGCCAGCCTCGCCTGGCACCCCGGCATGCTGCTGGAGTCGGCCCGGTTGCAGACCCCGTTCATCGCCGACCTGGTCAGCCTCGCCGACCCCACCTCGCCGTACTCGTTCCTCAACTACCTCAAGGAGATCGGCCGGCTCTACCCGTTCTACATCCGGGAGAGCTTCTACCCGCTGCGCAGTGAGTACGACGCGTACTGCCGGTGGGCGGCGGCGAAGCTGCCGAACGTGCGCTTCGGCCAGACGGTGACCACCGTCGAGTACGACAGCGCCGACGAGCGGTACGTGGTGCGGGCCACCACCGGCGGGTCCGAGACCGCCGAGTACCGGGCCCGGCACCTGGTGCTCGGCACCGGCACGCCGCCGCACCTGCCGGCGGCCGTCGCCGAGCTGCCCGGGGACGCCGTGCACAACTCGCGCTACCTGGAGCACCGGGACGCGCTGCGGGCCAAGCGCAGCATCACCGTCGTGGGCAGCGGGCAGAGCGCCGCCGAGATCTACCACGACCTGCTCGGCGACATCGACAGGTACGGCTACCAGCTCAACTGGGTCACCCGCTCGCCCCGGTTCTTCCCGCTGGAATACACCAAGCTGACGCTGGAGATGACCTCACCGGACTACGTGGACTACTTCCACGCGCTACCGGAGGAGACCCGCTACCGGCTGGAATCCGAGCAGAAGGGCCTGTTCAAGGGGATCAACGCCGACCTGATCAACGACATCTTCGACCTGCTCTACGCGCACAGCGTCCACGGCCCGGTGAACACCCGGCTGATCACCAACACCGAACTGGTCGACGCCGCGTACCGCGACGGCGAGTACACGCTCGGGTTGCGACACGTCGAGCAGGAGCGGGACTTCACCCTGCGCACCGAGGGTCTGGTCCTGGCCACCGGCTACCACTACCGGGTGCCGACGTTCCTCGAACCGGTCCGCGACCGCATCCGCTGGGACGCGCACGGCCGCTTCGACGTGGCCCGCAACTACAGCATCGACCACGACGGGCGGGGCATCTTCCTGCAGAACGCGGGCACCCACACGCACAGCATCACCTCGCCCGACCTGGGCATGGGCGCGTACCGCAACTCCTGGATCATCCGCGAACTGCTCGGCCGGGAGCACTACCCGATCGAGAAGGGCATCACCTTCCAGGAGTTCGGAGCGGTCTCGTGAGCGTCGTCTTCACCCGCGTCGACGACGGGCTCGGTGAGTTCGCCCTGCGTACCCTCGATCCGGAGGCCGACGCCGCGCTCCTGCACCGTTGGGTGACCCACCCGAGGTCGGCGTTCTGGCTGATGCAGGACGCCGACGAGGCGCAGGTCGTCGAGGAGTACCGGCGCATCGCCGCGCACCCGCACCACGACGCGTACCTCGGTCTGTGGCGGGGCAGCCCGGCCTTCCTGGCCGAGCGCTACGACCCGGCGCACGTCGAACTGGTCGGCCTCTACGACCACCAACCCGGTGACGTCGGCATGCACTTCCTCTGCGCGCCCGCGGGCACTCCCGTGCACGGCTTCACCCGCGCGGTGATCCGTACCGTCATGGCGTGGCTCTTCGCCGACCCGGCCACCGGGCGCGTGATGGTCGAGCCGGACGTGCACAACACCGCCGTGCACGCGCTGAACGCCGTCGTCGGCTTCGAGGTCGTCGGCCCGGTCACCAAGCCGGAGAAGGAGGCGCTGCTCAGCGCCTGCACCCGCGCCCAGTTCCTGGCCGCCACCGAGCCGGCCACCGCCACCGCAGAAGAAGGAGTCCCGGCGTGACCACCACCGCCGTCCCCACCTCGCCGACCGTCGCCGGCCCGGCCACCCCGGGCGACCCCGTCGCGCACCTCACCCCGCAGCGCTGGGCGCGGGCCAACCGGATGCTGGTCCGCAAGGCGCTCGCCGAATTCACCCACGAGCGGCTGCTCACCCCGGCGCCCGTGCCGGGCCCCGACGACCGCCAGTGGTACGAGGTCCGCAGCGACGACGGCACCGTCACCTACCGGTTCGCCGCCCGGGTGCTCGCCCTGGCCCACTGGCAGATCGACGCCGACAGCATCACCCGACACCGCGACGGCACGTCGGTGCCACCCGACGCGGTGGACCTGATCGTCGAGCTGCGCGGCACCCTCGGGCTCTCCGCGCGGGTGCTCCCGGTCTATCTGGAGGAGATCACCTCCACCCTCGCCGGTACGGCGTACAAGCTGTCCCAGGGTGCGCCGAGCGCCGCCGACCTGGCCGGGGCCGACTTCCAGACCATCGAGACATCCATGACCGAGGGCCACCCCTGCTTCGTGGCCAACAACGGCCGGCTCGGCTTCGGCGTCGACGAGTACCACCGCTACGCCCCGGAGACCGCCACGCCGGTACGCCTGGAGTGGCTGGCCGCCCACCGCGACCACTCGACGTTCAGCAGCGCCACCGACCTCGACTACGACGCGCTCATCGCCGGCGAGCTGGATGCCGACACCCGAGCCCGGTTCGCGGCCACGATGACCGGCCTCGGCCTCGACCTCGCCGACTACCACCTCATCCCGGCGCACCCGTGGCAGTGGTGGAACAAGCTGGCCGTCACGTTCGCGGGGGAGTTGGCCGAACGCCGGCTGGTGCACCTCGGCCCCGGTCCCGACTCGTACCTGGCGCAGCAGTCCATCCGTACCTTCTTCAACGTCACCGAGCCCGGCCGGCACTACGTCAAGACCGCGCTGTCGGTGCTGAACATGGGCTTCATGCGCGGGCTGTCGGCGGCGTACATGGCCGCCACCCCCGCCATCAACGACTGGCTGGCCGACCTGATCGCCGGCGACGAGGTGCTGACCGGCACGGGCCTGACCGTCATCCGGGAGCGGGCCGCGATCGGTTACCGGCACCGGCAGTACGAGGCGGCCACCGAGCGGACCTCCCCGTACCGCAAGATGCTCGCCGCGCTGTGGCGGGAGAGCCCGGTGCCGAATCTGGCCCCGGGGGAGCGACTGTCCACGATGGCCGCGCTGCTGCACGTCGACGACGACGGCGGCTCGCTGGCGGCGGCGCTGATCGACCGGTCGGGCCTCGCGCCCGAGGTGTGGCTGCGCCGCTACCTGGACGCCTACCTGACTCCGCTGCTGCACAGCTTCTACGCCCACGACCTGGCCTTCATGCCGCACGGCGAGAACGTCATCCTGGTCCTCGACGAGCACCACACCGTCCAGCGGGTGATCTTCAAGGACATCGCCGAGGAGATCGCGGTGTTGAGCGCCGACGTCGAGTTGCCGGCCGAGGTGGAGCGCATCCGCGTGGACGTGCCCGACGACACCAAGCTGCTGACGATCTTCACCGACGTGGTCGACTGCTTCCTGCGCCACCTCAACGCCGTCCTCGTCGAGGCCGGGGTGCTCACCGAGGATGCCTTCTGGGGCACGGTGGCGGCCTGCGCCGCGGACTACTTCGAGCGGGTGCCGCACCTCGCCGAGCGCGTACGCCACTACGACCTGTTCGCCCCCGAGTTCGCGCTGTCCTGCCTCAACCGCCTCCAGCTCCGCGACAACCAGCAGATGATCGACCTGGCCGACCCGTCGGCCGCCCTGCAGTTCGTCGGCACCCTCACGAATCCGCTGGCCCCGCACGCCCCGGCCCGCTGAACACGGCGGATGTACGCGTGCCCGCGCGGTGGACGCCGCCGCGCGGGCCTGGCCGGCCTACCGGTAGTCGGCGAAGATCCGGCGCTCCACGCCGTCGACGGTCACCGGGCCGCCGTGGGGGAGGATCCACTGCGGTCTGGTGTGGCCGAACGGAACGCCGACGCAGACGACCGCCTCGGGGTTGTAGCGGCGCACCACGTCGACGACGATGTCGCGCTGCTGCTCGCGTAGGCCGGCCCGTTCCTCGGCCGTGGGTCTGCGGGTGAAGTCGGAGACCGGGGGACGGGCGGCCAGGAGACCGCGTTCACCCAGCGCGCGGACGATCCAGCCGACCTCGCGCGCGGGCAAAAGCTCCTCCGATGTCTCGATGATCAGCACACCGCCGTGCAGGATCTCCGGCGAGAACGGGAAACGTCCCGCCGTGAGGGTCCACTGGAGGACCTCCAGGCAGCCACCCCAGGTGGGGCCGGTGACCGCGCGGCGCGGGCCGTGCCAACTCCACGGCTCGGTCGGCTCGCGTTCCCCGTACGACTGCAACGCCCGCGGCGAAGGATGGCGACAGGACCGCGATGCGGTCGCCGGGACGCGCCTTCGGGGGACGAACAAGATCGTGCTTCATCCCGGGATTCCATCAGCGACACCCGTCGGCGCGCACCCCGTTTCGGGGGCTGGTGTTATCGATAACACGAGGCGATCAGCCATCCCACCCTCTCCTCGTCGGACCTGATCTCCCTGCTCAGAACAGGTGCACAGCGAGCTGTAATAGTTAGAACCTTGAATTCGTGCGCCATCGAGCCGTAACATGCCGAACACGGATGTGAACGCTAACGTTCGGACCCCTGCATCCTGCCGAGCCCGTCCCGCCCGGTTGTCGTCCCATCGCCGGTAGCGCTCATTTGGAGGTCCCATGTCGTCCCTGCCCCTCAGCCGACGCCGCGTATTGCAGGCGGCCGGCGCCACCGCCGTGCTCTCCGCGACCGGCGCCACGACGCTCGGCGCGGGCCCTGCCGCCGCCGCGGTGGTGCCGCCAGCGCGGGCGGACATCGGCGTCGCCGCCTACGCCTTCGACCCCGGTCAGGTGCGACTGACCAGCGGCCGTTGGTTCGACAACCAGAACCGTACGTTGAACTACCTGCGCTTCGTCGACGTCGACCGCATGCTCTACAACTTCCGCGCCAACCACCGGCTGTCCACGAACGGCGCTGCCACCAACGGTGGGTGGGACGCGCCGAACTTCCCATTCCGCACCCACATGCAGGGGCACTTCCTGACCGCGTGGTCCCATGCCTATGCGGTGCTGGGCGACACCACCTGCCGGGACAAGGCGAACTACATGGTCGCCGAGATGGCCAAGTGCCAGGCGAACAACGGCGCGGCCGGCTTCTCGGCCGGCTATCTGTCCGGCTTCCCGGAGTCGGACTTCGCCGCGCTCGAGGCGCGGACGCTGTCCAACGGCAACGTGCCCTACTACTGCATCCACAAGACGCTCGCCGGCCTGCTCGACGTGTGGCGTTACACCGGCAACACCCAGGCCCGTACGGTGCTGCTGGCCCTCGCCGGCTGGGTCGACACCCGCACGTCCCGGCTCAGCTCCAGCCAGATGCAGTCGATGCTGGGCACCGAGTTCGGCGGCATGAACGACGTGCTGACGGACGTCTACCAGATGACCGGTGACAGCCGGTGGCTCACGACGGCCCAGCGGTTCGACCACGCCGCGGTGTTCAACCCCCTGGCCAACAACCAGGACCAGCTCAACGGTCTGCACGCCAACACGCAGGTGCCCAAGTGGATCGGCGCCGCCCGCGAGTTCAAGGCGACGGGGACCACCCGCTACCGGGACATCGCCAGCAACGCGTGGAACATCACCGTGGGCGCGCACTCCTACGTGATCGGTGGCAACAGCCAGGCCGAGCACTTCCGGGCGCCCAACGCGATAGCCGGGTACCTGAGCAACGACACCTGCGAGCAGTGCAACACCTACAACATGCTCAAGCTGACCCGCGAGCTGTGGCTGCTCGACCCGAACCGGGTCGACTACTTCGACTTCTACGAGCGCGCGATGATCAACCACCTGATCGGCGCGCAGAACCCGGCCGACAGTCGCGGTCACATCACCTACTTCACCCCGCTCAAGCCCGGCGGACGGCGGGGCGTGGGCCCGGCGTGGGGCGGCGGCACCTGGAGCACCGACTACAACTCGTTCTGGTGCTGCCAGGGCACCGGCCTGGAGATCAACACGAAGTTGATGGACTCGGTCTACTTCTACAACGGCACGACCCTGACGGTGAACCTCTTCGTGCCGTCGGAGCTGAACTGGTCGCAGCGCGGCATCACGGTCACCCAGAGCACCACGTACCCCGTGAGCGACACCACCACCCTCACGCTCTCCGGCACGATGAGTGGCTCGTGGAGCATCCGGGTGCGCATCCCGGCGTGGACGAGCGGCGCGACCATCAGCGTCAACGGTGTGGCGGAGTCCGTCACCACGACGCCGGGCAGCTACGCCACCATCACCCGCACCTGGGCCGCCGGCGACACCGTCACCGTTCGACTGCCGATGCGGGTGGTCATGCGGGCCGCGAACGACAATCCCAGCGTCGCCGCCGCCACGTACGGCCCGAGTGTGCTCTGCGGCAACTACGGCAACACCACGCTCAACGCGTTGCCGTCCCTCGTGGTCTCGTCGGTCGCGCGGACGAGCACCAGCTCGCTCGCGTTCACCGCCACCGCGAACGGGTCCACCGTCAACCTCGCGCCGTTCCAGGACGCCCACGGCTACAACTACACGGTCTACTGGAACACCAGCGGCAGCAGCGGTGGAGGCAGCTACCGGCTGGTCAACGTCGGCAGCGGGATGGTCCTGGGCATCCAGAACATGTCCACCGCCGACGGCGGGCTCGCTCTGCAGTGGGACGACAGCGGCACCGCCGACCACAACTGGGTCATGATCACCGACGGCAGCGCCGTCCGGTTCCGCAACGTCAACAGCGGCAAGGTCCTCGGTGTGGAGAACATGTCCACGGCCGACAACGCCCGCGTCCTGCAGTGGTCGGACAACGGCACCGCCGACCACCGGTGGACCCTCGTCGACAACGGCGACGGCACCTACAAGATCCGCAACGTCAACAGCGGCAAGCTGCTCGGCATCCTGAACAACTCGACCGCTCGTGGCGCGCAGGCCGTGCAGGACCCGGACAACGGCAGCGCGGACAACCGCTGGCGGTTGGTGGCGAACGCCTAGACGGCGGGACTGGCCCACCCTGCCACCATGTCGAGGAGCGGTATACCTCAGAGGAATATTTATTCCTCTGAGGTATACCGCTCACCACCGCTTCCGCCCCCGAACGAGGTGACCGACGGTGACCGCGCTCAGTCGGCTGCTCCCGCGCGCCGGAACGCGCGGGCCAGCTCGGTCAGGTCGAGACCCTCGAAGTGGCGCAGGAACCGTCGACGTACGGCCGCCAGGTGGCTGGGCCAGGACTCCTGAAGGCGGGCGAAGCCCGCGTCGGTGAGCACCGCGTTCCAGCCGCGGGCGTCCTCCTCGCACCGTTCCCGCTTGACCAGCCCCTGGCTCTCCAGCCGGATGATCGTCCGGGTCATGCCGCTCAGCGAGAGATAGCAGGCCGTGGCGAGTTCGTGCATCCGCATCCGTCGGTCCGGGGCCTCGGAGAGGTTCATCAGGGCGGTGTACTCGGTCAGCGGCAGCTGGCGATCACCGACCATGTCGGCGTCGATCGTGCGTGGCACCACGTACATCACCTGGCCCAGGGCGCGGACCAGCGCCTCCTCGTCGGGTTCGAGGGGTCGCAGAGCCTCGGGGCGGGGATCGGGCATTCCGCAAGCATAGTTGCTTGATTGAGCAATTGCTTACTCAGCGTGTGAGCACGGTCATGGGAAGCCCATTTGCTTGACGAAGCAAGGAGAGGCTAGCGTTCCCGCGTCAGGTTCGGACAACAACCGAAAGGCGCAGCCATGACCAGGATCGGGATCATCCTCGGAAGCACCCGCCCGGGGCGTAACGGCGAAGCCGTCGCCCGCTGGGTCCACGAAATCGCCCAGCAGCGCACCGACGCGCAGTTCGAGCTGATCGACCTGCTCGACTACAAGCTGCCGCACCTCGACGAGGCGATGCCGCCGGCGATGGGTCAGTACAGCCAGCCGCACACGCAGCGCTGGGCCGAGACCATCGCGTCGTTTGACGGTTTCGTGATGGTGACGCCGGAGTACAACCACTCGACCTCGGGCGTCCTGAAGAACGCCATCGACTTCCTCTACAACGAGTGGAACAACAAGGCCGTCGGGTTCGTCAGCTACGGCTCCCTCGGTGGCGCCCGCGCCGTCGAGCACCTACGCCTGATCGCCGGTGAGCTGCAGATGGCCGACGTGCGCTCGCAGGTCGCGCTCTCGCTCTACACCGACTTCGAGAACTTCAGCACCTTCAAGCCCGGCGACCAGCACCTGCAGGCGCTGACCACCACCCTGGACCAGGTCGTGGCCTGGAGCGCCGCTCTCGCGCCGCTGCGCCAGGGCTGACCCTTCCCGGTACGCCTCGAGACGGCCGCGGGACTCGCTCCCGCGGCCGTCGGCGTACCCACCGCCGGCGTCGCGCACGATAGCCTCGGCGAGATGAGCAACGCGCCCCGGCTGGCCCGGGCCCCGCTGTGGCGGGACCGCTCCTTCGGCACGTACTGGATCGCACAGTCGCTCTCCGCGGCGGGCGACGCGTTCGCCTACCTGGCGGTGCCACTGCTGGTGTTGCAGGCGACCGGATCGGTGGCGCAGATGGGCCTGCTCACCGCCGTCGCGGGCGCGGCGTCCGTGGCGGCCGGCGTCTTCGGCGGGGTGCTGGTCGACAGGTACGACCGCCGTACGCTGATGATCGTCGCGGACCTGGTCCGGCTGGTCCTCTACGGTCTCGTGCCCCTCGTCTGGCTCGCCGGCCCGCGCGTGTGGCTCCTCTTCGTCGTGCTGCCGATCTGCGAGGCGGCCGGCATGCTGTTCCAGGTCGCGGCGGTGACCGCCGTCCGCAATCTCGTCGACGCCGACCGGATCACCGAGGCCAACGGCCGGCTCCAGGCGACGTTCGCGGCCACCGCCGTCCTCGGGCCGCTGCTCGCCGGAGTGGTGTCGGCCCGCTTCGGCCCGGCCACCGCCATCGCCGTCAACGCGGCGAGCTTCGCGCTCTCGGCTGCCGGCCTGCGGCTGGTCCGGCTGCGCGCCGCCCGGCCAGCAGACGCCCCGGAGGTGCCCCGGGGCAGCCCGCTGGCCGAGTTCCTGGCCGGAGCGCGGTTCCTGTGGCGACAGCCCGTGCTCCGCGCGCTGACCGTCCTGCTGTCGGTGTTCGTCTTCCTGGTCTACGGCTTCACCGACGTGCTGATCTACCACGTGACACACGACCTCGGCGGGAGCGAGGGGACGGTCGGCACCGTACTCGGCCTGGCGGCGCTGGGCACTGTCGCCGGGGCGCTGCTGGTGGCCCCGCTGCGTCGTCGGCGCGGCTTCGGCACGACGTGGATCGGCGCGCACGCCGTCTGCGGGTTCGCGGTGGCGGGCGTCGGCGCGGCGACGACGGTGCCGGCGGTCACCGCCCTGACCGCCGTGTACCTGTGCTGCCTCAGCATCGGCGGGATCTGCTCGATGTCACTGCGCCAGGAGATCACTCCCGACCATCTGCTCGGCCGGGTCACCTCGGCGTTCTGGAGCACGCACTACGCTCTCGGGCCGGCCGGCGCGGCGATCATGACCTGGACGGCCGGCCGGTACGGCGTACCGGCGGTGGCGCTCGTCGCCGGAGCGGGTTGCCTGCTGGTGGCGGTCGGCGGGCTGTTCACCCCGATCCGCCGCGCGGGCACCGAGCCGGCCGCCGACCCACGCGGGCTCGGACCGACACCGGCCGTGGGCACGACCGGCGGCTGAGGCGCGTTGCCGGCGGGGGAGTCAGAACTCCAGGTACATGACGTGCAGGCCGACCCGGCCGAGGGTCCGGTGGCGGAACGCGCCCGGCACGGTGCCGACCACGTCGAAGCCCTCGCGCCGGTACAGCTCGACCGCCGTCCGGTTCGTCTCCACCACGGCGTTGAACTGCATGCCGGCGTACCCCTGGTCGCGCGCCCAGGTCAGGGCGTCGCGGCACAGCGCGGTGCCCACGCCTTGGCCACGCGCGTCGGCGGCGACCAGGAAGCTGGCGGTGGAGACGTGCGCGCCGGGCCCGGGCCGATTGGCGCCCATCTTCGCGCTTCCGAGCACCCGCCCGCCGTCCACCGCGACGACGGTCCGCCCGGGCGGGGTCTCCACCCAGATGTCGTACGCCTCGTCAGCGGTCATCCGGGGGTCGTAGGTGAAGGTCTCCTGTGCCCGGATGACGTCCTCGACGATCGGCCACACCTGCGACCAGTCCTGGTCGGTGAACGTACGGATCAACACTGGCGCAGGCTACGCAGGACGGGCTGGCGGAGCAACGGGTTTGCGCGGCCCAGGTCGGCCGGCCCCGTCACGAGGCGGTGCCGGCTCGCCGGGCGCGGGGAGTCGACGTCGCCGTGTCGCGCGGTCGGCCCGCCACCGGCCCGGAGGTGTCCCGGCGGATCAGCTCGGCGGGGAGCACCTCGATCCGGGGCGTCGGCGCGGCCGTCCCGAGCACCAGCGACATCGCCCGCACTCCCATGTCGACGAGGGGGAGCCGCACCGTCGTCAACGCGGGCGTGACGTCGCGGGCGATCGGCATGTCGTCGAAGCCGACGACGGAGATCTGCCCCGGTACGGCGAGCGAGCGGGCCCGCAGGGTGGCGAGCGCGCCGATGGCCATCGAGTCGTTGAGCGCCACGATCGCGGTCAGCTCCGGATCGGCGTCGAGCAGCCGGGCGGTGGCCTCCGCGCCGCCGTCGCGGTCGAACTCGGCGTACCGGACCCGCCGCTCGGGCAGGTCGAGGCCGTACGCGGTGAGGGCCTGCCGGAGCCCGGCCAGCCGATCGGTGGTGGTGGTGAGGATGCGCGGGCCGGCGACCACGCCGATCGCCCGGTGGCCCAGCTCGCAGAGTTCGCGGCCGGCGAGGTCGCCGCCGGCCCGGTTGTCGGGCATGACGGCGTCGCCGGAGTGCTCGTGGCGGCCGATGACCGCGACCCGCCCGCCGGTCGCCTCGTACGCCGCCAGCTTCTCGTTGAGCTGTCGGGTGAAAGCATCGTCGTGGTAGCCGGACCCGGCGAGGATCAGCGCCGCCACCTGGTGGCCGCGCAGCAGTTCCACGTACTCCAGCTCGCGATCCGGGTCGCGGTAGCTGTTGCAGATCATCAGCAGCCGGCCCTGGTCGGTGGCGACCCTCTGCAGCCCGCGCGTGATCTCGGCGAAGTACGGGTCGGAGACGTCGTGCACGATCACGCCGACCGCGCTGCGGTGCGAGCGGGCCAGCAACTGGGCGTGCGCGTTCGGCACGTACTGCAACTCGGCCACGGCCGCGAGGACGCGCTCGCGCAGCTCGTCGGTGACGGGTTTGCTGCTGCCGTTGATGACGCGTGAGGCCGTGGCGGGTGAGACGCCCGCGCGCCGCGCCACGTCGGACAGGGTCGCCATGGCCCGCCCCCTCGGTCTGTTGACGGCGTTTCGCCGCGCCGGCTAGCGTCACCGTACCGCAGAGAAAGCCCTTTCCCGCAGGGAGGCCGGCCATGTCGGATCGCTTCGCGGCACTGCCCGGCGGGATCGGTGTCTCCCGGCTGCGCGTCTACGACACGGCCGCGCCGGACGGTGTGGTCGGTGGTACGCCGCACGTGCACCTCTGCTGCACCGAGGGGTACGTGGTGACCGGGGGCGAGGGTGCGGTGCAGACCCTGACCAGCGCCGACGGCTTCTCCGAGACCCCGCTGCGCCCGGGCGCGGTGGTCTGGTTCGAGCCGGGCACCGTGCACCGTCTGGTCAACGGCGGCGGTCTGACCATTGTGGTGCTCATGCAGAACAGTGGCCTGCCCGAGGCCGGTGACGCGGTGCTGACCTTCCCGCCGGAGGTGCTCGCCGACCCCGAGGCGTACGTCGCGGCGGCAGCGCTGCCGGACGGGGGAGCGCCGGGGGCGGACGTGCGGGCCGCGTACCACCGCAGGGATCTGGCGGTGAACGGCTTCGCGGCGCTGCGGTCCGGTGGTCCGGCGGCGCTGGCGGCCTTCCACGCGGCGGCGGCGGCGCTGCGCCAACCGCTGCTGGCGGCCTGGCGGCAGCGGTGGGCCGACGGCGCGGGTCGGGCCGCCGCCGGCACCGGCGCCCAGTTGGACGCCCTGGAGCGGGGCGACTGCGGACATCTGGGCGAGGCTGGCGTGTACGCGGTGGACGCACCCGCGGAGCGCGGCCGACTGGGCATGTGCGGCCTGCTCGACACCTACCCGGCTGCCGGCTGACGCCGCGAGCCCGGCGTGGTCCAGTGCGGATCTTGAGGGTGGTGTTCGCCCCGGGTTCAGGGAAGTCGCGGTGTCCGAGGGCGAGGGAAGGCCCGGTTTCCAGGAGGCCGAGTCCACCTCGGGCGACGCCTTCACCTGGCGGCCCGGCTGGCGTCGAATAGATCGAGGAAAGGCCTTGCCTGCCGTCTGGACGCCGCCTACGCTCCAGGAAAGCGTTTGCCTGACCCGCCGACTGGCCCGGCTCCCGGGTGCCGCGCCGGGCCCCGAGGAGGTTCGCGTGACGGAGAACTCTTTGGACACCGCAGGCCGGCGCGCCGCTGCTGACCAGGCGAGCGGTGAGCGGGAAGGCGATTCAGCCGCCACGGCTCAGTCCTCGCCCGGATCGGCCGAAGCTCCGGATCACACCGACGGCGCATCTCGATCCACAGTGGTCGCTGCGCCACCCGCCGGCGGTGGCCGATCGCCCCGACCCACGCTCGGCCGCCGCGCCGCGTCGGTCGCCGACTCGATGTGGCGCCCGGCGCTCGTGCTGGCGGCCTTCGTCCTCGCCTGGTGGTTCGTCGCCGCCCGGGAGTACGTGCCGAACTACCTCGTACCCACCCCTGGCCAGGTCTGGACCACGATGACCGACCAGTGGTCCGAGTTGGCGCGACACACCCTGGTCACCCTCTACGAGACCGTGCTCGGCTTCGTCCTGGCCGCCGCGCTGGGACTGGCCACCGCGGTCGCCATCGCCTACTCGCGCACCCTGGACAAGGCGCTCTACCCGATCGTCCTGTTCGCGCAGGTCATCCCGAAGATCGCCATCGCGCCGCTGCTGGTCGTCTGGTTCGGCCTGGGTCTCACCCCGAAGATCATCCTGGCGGTGCTCATCGCGTTCTTCCCGGTGGTCATCTCCGGGGTGGCCGGCCTGCGCTCGACCGACCCGGAACTGCTCGACCTCTCCGCCACGATGGGCGCCGGGCCGTGGCGTACCTTCCGCAAGATCCGCTTCCCGAACGCTCTGCCGCACCTGATGGCCGGTCTGAAGGTGGCGGTCACCCTCGCGGTGGTCGGCGCCGTGGTCGGCGAGTTCGTCGGCGCCAGCGAAGGGCTCGGCTACGTCCTGTTGCTGGCCAACGGCAACCTCGACGCCCCGCTGCTGTTCGCCGACCTGATCCTGATGTCCGCCATCGGCATCGTCCTGTTCGTCCTGGTCGAGATCGCCGAGGCGCTGCTCATCCCGTGGCACGCCAGCCGCCGCGCCGGCGTGTCCCTCACCACCTCCTGACCGACCCCATCACGGAGGCACCGATGAAACGCACCGCCACCACCATCCTGGCCACCGCCGCCCTGCTGCTCGCTGCCACCGGCTGCGGCGACAGCGACTCCGCCGGCACGACCGGCGCCGACGGGAAGAAGCAGGTCACCCTGACCCTCAACTGGGTGCCGTACGGCGAGCACGCCCCCTTCTACTACGGCCTGCAGAAGGGTTACTACTCCGCCGAGGGCATCGACCTGAAGATCCTGCCCGGCAACGGGTCCGGCAACACGGTCAAGCAGGTCGCCCAGAAGCAGACCGACTTCGGATGGGCCGACAGTCCCGTCCTGCTCAAGTCGGTGGCCAGCGGGATGCCGGTGCGCAGCCTCGGCGCGTACCTGGAGAAGGGCCCCTCCTCGGTGGAGTTCTTCACCGAGAAGAACATCAAGACCCCGGCGGACCTGAAGGGCAAGACCGTCGGCGGCACGCCCGGCGACGCCCTCTACGCGACCTTCCCGGCCTGGTTGGAGAAGAACGGCCTCAAGAAGGACGACGTCAAGGTGGTCAACGTGGACGCCGCCGGCAAGATCGCCGCCCTGGCCGAGGGCAAGGTCGACGCCATCATGGGCTTCTTCCACGACCAGGCACCCACCATCGAGAGCAAGACCGGCAAGAAGGTCGACGTGCTGCTCTTCGCCGACTACGGGATGAACCTGCTCGGCACCGGCCTGATCGCCAACACCCAGACCCTGCAGAAGGACCCGGAGCTGGCCCGCAAGTTCGTGCGCGCCACCCAGAAGTCCTGGGCCGACGCGGCGCGCGACCCGGCCGGCGCGGTGAGCGCCATGGTGGCGCTCGCCGAGAACGAGCCCGCCCCCGAGGTACTCACCAAGCAGCTCACCCTCAACCTGCCGCTGCTCGGTGCCGACGGCCCGCCCGGGGTGAACACCGACGCCCAGTGGTCCGAGACCATCGACCTGATGTCCCGCTTCGCGGAGCTGAAGGAACCGGGCGCGCCGGACGCGTACTGGGACTCCTCCTACGCGGCCAAGGGGTGACGGGGTGAGCGCCGCGCCGGCGACCACCGGCACCGCCATCGGGATGTCCGGCGTGACCGTCCGCTTCACCACCCGACGGTCGCAGACCACCGCCCTCGACGACGTGTCCCTGCACATCGAGCCGGGGGAGTTCGTCACCATCGTCGGCCCGTCCGGCTGCGGCAAGTCCACCCTGCTGAAGATCGTCGCCGGCCTGGTGAAGCCCACCAGCGGAGAGGTCTCGCTGCTGCGACAGCCGGTACGCGGCCCACAGAAGGAGATCGGCTTCGTCTTCCAGAAGGCCGCGCTGCTCGAGTGGCGTGGCGCGCGGGCCAACATCCTGCTCCAAGCCGAGATGCGCGGCATGGACCGGGCACGCGCGGCCCGCCGCGCCGACGAGCTGATCGAGATGACCGGCCTGACCGGCTTCGAGAAGGCGCTCCCGCACGAGCTGTCCGGAGGCATGCAGCAGCGGGTGGCGTTGTGCCGCGCGCTGCTGCACGCCCCGCCGGTGCTGCTGATGGACGAGCCGTTCGGCGCCCTGGACGCGCTCACCCGCGAGCAGATGAACGCCGAGCTGCACCGCATCTGGCGGGAGACCGGCACCACCGTCGTGCTGGTCACCCACTCCATCGCCGAGGCGGTCTTCCTCGGCACCCGGGTCGTGGTGATGAGCGCCCGGCCCGGCCGGATCATCCGCACCTTCGGTGTCGAGCTGCCGGCGCACCGCGACTACGCGCAGGTGATGTCGGACTCCCGCTTCGACCGGCTCGCCACCGAACTGCGTGGGTTGCTCGGCAGCGCGGCCGCCAACCACTGAACGACCAGCACGACGAAAGGGATCACCATGACCCGCAGGTCGATCGGCATCATCGTCAACGGCGTGACCGGACGCATGGGCTACCGCCAGCACCTCGTCCGGTCCCTGTTGGCCATCCGCGAGTCGGGCGGCGTGACGGTGGCCGACGGTACGACCATCTGGCCGGAACCGGTCCTGGTGGGACGCAACGAGACCAAACTCCGCGAGCTCGCCGAGCGACACGGCCTCACCGACTGGACCACCGACCTGACGTCCGCGCTGGCCCGCGACGACGTCGAGATCTACTTCGACGCCCTGGTGACCCAGCAGCGGGAGAAGGCGATCCGCCAGGCGATCGAGGCCGGCAAGCACATCTACACCGAGAAGCCGCTCGCCGAGGACACCGCCGCCGCGCTCGACCTGGCGCGCGCCGCCGACGCGGCCGGTGTCCGCACCGGTGTCGTGCAGGACAAGCTGTTCCTGCCCGGGCTGCGCAAGCTCAAGCGGCTCGTCGACGGCGGCTTCTTCGGCCGGATCCTCTCGGTGCGCGGCGAGTTCGGCTACTGGGTCTTCGAGGGTGACTGGCAGCCGGCCCAGCGCCCCTCGTGGAACTACCGCGCCGAGGCCGGCGGCGGCATCACCTCCGACATGTTCCCGCACTGGCACTACGTGCTCCAGGAGCTGTTCGGCCGGGTCACCGCGGTCTCCTGCGTGACCCGCACCCACGTGCCCGAGCGGGTCGACGAGGACGGCCGCACCTATGCGGCCACCGCCGACGACGCCGCGTACGCCATCTTCGAACTCGAAGGCGGCGTGATCGCGCAGATCAACTCGTCGTGGGGTGTGCGGGTGTACCGCGACGAGCTGGTGGAGTTCCAGGTCGACGGCACCGAGGGCAGCGCCGTCGCGGGGCTGCGCAACTGCCGGGTGCAGCACCGGGCGGTCACCCCGAAACCGGTGTGGAATCCGGACCTGCCGGTCACCGAGGACTTCCGCGCCCAGTGGGCCGAGGTCCCCGACAACGAGGAGTTCGACAACGGCTTCAAGGTGCAGTGGGAGGCCTTCCTGCGGCACGTCGTCGCCGGCGAGCCCTTCCAGTGGGACTTCCTGGTCGGCGCGCGCGGTGTACAGCTCGCGGAGCTGGGGCTCCGCGCGGCCCGCGAGGGTGTCCGCGTCGAGGTCCCGGAACTGCACGCATGAGGGTCGCCGAGGTGGTCCTGCCCGGCGGTCGGCGACACCGGCTGGCCGGGGCGGGTGGCTTCGGCCGCCCGGCCGGCCCGGCGACCGGCCGGATCGGGTACGCCGCCGCGCACGTGGTCGCCGACCCGAGGGCGGAGAACGTGCCGGGCGCCCCGGCGGTGGTGGACTGGGACACCACGCTCGCCTTCCGGCGGCACCTGTGGTCGTACGGGCTGGGCGTCGCCGAGGCGATGGACACCGCCCAGCGCGGGATGGGGCTGGACTATCCGGCGACCCGGGAGCTGATCCGGCGCAGCGCCGCCGAGGCCCGCGCGGTGGGCGGCCGGATCGTCGCCGGCGTCGGCACCGACCAGCTCCCGACCGGCCCGGCCACCCTGGCCGAGGTCACCGCCGCGTACCGCGAGCAGCTCGACGACGTCCGGGCCGCCGGCGCCCGGCCGGTGCTGATGTGCAGCCGGCACCTGGCCGCCGCCGCCCACGGCCCCGAGGACTACCTACGGGTGTACGACGAGCTGCTGTCCGCCGCCGGTGAGCCGGTGGTGCTGCACTGGCTGGGCCCGATGTTCGACCCGGCGTTGACCGGTTACTGGGGGTCCGCCGACCTGGACCTGGCCGCCGACACGGTCCTCGAACTGATCAAGGCGCACCAGCGGACCGTGGACGGCATCAAGGTGTCGCTGCTCGACGCCGACCGGGAGGTGGCGTTGCGCCGCCGGCTGCCGGCGGGCGTACGCCTCTACACCGGCGACGACTTCCACTATCCGGAGCTGATCCGGGGTGACGAGGTGGGCCATTCCGACGCGCTGCTCGGCGTGTTCGCGGCCATCGCGCCGGCCGCCGCAGCCGCGCTGTCCGCCCTCGACCGGGGGGACCTGCCCGCGTACGACGAGATCTTCGCCCCCACCGTGCCGCTGGCCCGGCACCTCTTCGCGGCGCCGACCTGGCACTACAAGACGGGCATCGTGTTCCTGTCGTGGCTGGCCGGGCACCAGGACCATTTCACGATGGTCGGCGGTGCGCAGGCCGGCCGGTCCCCGGCGCACCTGGCGACCCTGCTCACCCTCGCCGACGCGGCCGGGCTGCTGCCCGACGCCGAGCTGGCCGCCGCTCGTGCCCGGGCGTTCTTCACCGTGGCGGGGGTTGTCCAATGAGTCTCGCCCGTTTGTCGTTCAACCAGGCGACCGCCCAGCACTGGCCGCTGCCCGAGGTGGTCGCCGGTTGTGTGGCGTCCGGCGTACCGGGCATCGGGCTGTGGCGGGAGCCGGTGGCCGGGTACGGGTTGGCCCGCGCGGCGAAGCTGGTCCGCGACGCGGGGCTGACCGTCACCTCGCTGTGTCGGGGCGGCTTCTTCTCCGCCGACGACTGGCAGGCGGACAATCTGCGCGCCATCGAGGAGGCGGCCACGCTGGGCGCGCCCGAGCTGGTACTCGTCTCCGGCGGACTGCCGGCGGGCAGCCGGGACGTCGACGGGGCCCGGCGTCGGGTCGCCGACGCCATCGGTGAGCTGGCGCCGCACGCGGCGGCGGCCGGCGTACGGCTGGCGATCGAACCGCTGCACCCGATGTTCGCCGCCGACCGATGCGTGATCGCCACCCTCGGCCAGGCGCTCGACATCGCCGAACGGTTCGACCCGGCGGTGGTCGGCGTGGTCGTCGACGCGTACCACGTGTGGTGGGACGACACGGTGTACGCGCAGATCGACCGCGCCGGCGCGCGGATCGCCGCGTTCCAGGTCTGCGACTGGGTGACGCCGCTGCCGGAGGGCGTGCTGCTCGGACGCGCCCTACCCGGCGACGGGTGCATCGAGCTGCGACGGTTGCGCGAGGCCGTGGACGCCGCCGGCTACCGGGGTCCGATCGAGGTGGAGGTCTTCTCCGCCGAGGTCTGGGCACGGCCGGGCGCGGAGGTGCTGGACGCCGCGATCGCCGGCTACCTGCGCCACGTCGTCTGACCACCGCGACGGGTACGGGCCCTGGGCCGATGCCACCCGGCGGGTAAGGTCGTCCGCGTGGATCTGTCCGAGACCGCGGCCCTGCTCGGGGCACCTGTCGAGGCCGTCGAGCGTGTGCACCGGCTCGCCGGCGACCGGCCCTCGGCCCCGCTGCCCGCCAAGGCCGACGTGCCCGCGATCCTCGAGCGGCTCGCGGTACCTCCGGACGACATCACCGAGATCATGGCAGGCTGGCCGGACGACGGGTCACCACTGTGGACGCCCGAGCTGCGCTGGCTGCTCGACCGTTCGATCGCGCTGGTCCGCGCGGATCTCGGCGGCTACGCCTGGCTGCCACCCGGCCCGGAGCTGCCGCTCGACCGTGGCCCCGCCTGGCGGCATCTCTACGTGTACGCGTACCTCGCCCTGGTCGAGGTCGTGCGGGGCTACCACCGCGACCACGGCGTTCCCGACGCCGTGTCCTGGGCGACCCTCGCGGACCTGGGCCGCAACCTGGCGGTCGACCGGCGGATGCGCGGCGAGGGTTGGCCGGTCATGCAGAGCTGGCTGACGCTGCACGTGCGCGGCGCGGTCTACGAGTTGGGCCGGTTGCAGCACCACCGCGGCGACGGCGCCATCGGGCTGCACATCCCCGACGCGGGGCCGCTGACCCCGGAGGCGGTCTCGGCGTCGCTCGACGAGGCCCGCGTCTTCTTCGCGCGCCACTTCCCGGACGAGCACTACACGGCGTTCTCCTGCGGCTCGTGGCTTCTCGACCCCCAGTTGCGGGAGTACCTGCCCGAGGACTCCAACATCATCCGGTTCCAGCGACGGTTCGAGCTGGAACCCTACGAGGAGCCGGAGGGGCTGGACGCCGACGTCGAGGTGCTGCGGTTCGTGTTCCGTACGCTGACCACGCCGCTCGACGAGCTGCCGCGCCGCACCGTCCTGCAACGCGCGATCGTCGATCATCTGTCGTCCGGCCGGCACTGGCAGTGGCGTCAGGGTCGCTTCCCGATCTGAGCCGCACTGACGCGGCCCGGCTGGTCCGGGTGTGCGTGGACCCCGGGTCCCCGGTTCGCTGCACCCGCCGGAGCCCGCTGGCCGGAGCGGCTGATTCTTCCTCAGTCGCGGCGAAAAAACATGATCTAGGCACGGTCGAAACATCGTGATCTTATGTGCACCGGCGATCCGTAACACCGTTCGAACCCTCGATTAACCGTCGCGGGCTTAGGTGGGGGAGCGCTCCCATGCGGGTCGCGGTCAACAGGAAAGCTCCACAGAGGAGCGATGGAAGGGAGTCTCGTGTCGACAAGCACGAGCGGGAACAACCTGCGAAGACTGGCGCTACCCACGCTGGTCATCGCGATGATCACCGGCACAACCGGTGTCGCGGGATCGGCGTCCGCGGCCCCCGCGGACCGGCCGGCCAGCGGTAGCCCCGGCTACTTCTCCAACGGATCCGACAAGCGCACCACACTGACCGACGGGGCCGACCGTCGCGCCGACGCCGACGGGACCAGCCCGAAGAGCGCCGTGGACGCCAACGGCTCCGGGGTCTACGTCGTCGAGCTGGCCGAGGAGCCGCTGACCACGTACGTCGGCGGGACGTCGGGGCTGGCGCGGACCCGCCCGACGCCGGGCAACCGGCTGGACGTGACGTCGGCACCGTCGCAGGCGTACCGCCGGCACCTCGACGCGCAGCGGTCCGCCGTCACGTCCGCGGCCGGTGTCCAGGTCAAGACGGCCTACACCGCCGCCTTCAACGGGTTCTCGGCGACGCTGACCGCGAAGCAGGCGACCGCGTTGCGGGCCGACAAGCGGGTCCGCGCCGTCACCGCCGCACGGGCACTGGGCACGCGCTCGGCGACGCCGCTCGCGGCCTCCCCGAACGCCACCACCGCCGGCACGCCGACCTCCACCGCGGTCGCTCCGTCCACCACGGACGACGCCGCCAAGCCCACCGCCCCCGCCAAGCCGGTCAAGCCCGGCCCCGGTACCGGAGCGGGCATGGTGGTCGGCGTCCTGGACACCGGCATCTGGCCGGAGAGCGCCTCGTTCGCCAAGACGATGCCCGCGCCCAAGACGTGGCACGGCACGTGCCAGACCGGCGTGGCCTTCGTGGCGGGGCACTGCAACGGCAAGATCGTCGGTGCCCGGTACTTCGCCGACACGTGGCTCGCCGGCGGCGGCTCGGTGCCCGAGGGTGAGGTGCTGTCCCCCCGCGACATGTCGGGACACGGTACGCACACCGCGTCCACGGCAGCCGGTCTGCCGGTCCGGGACGTCACGATCGACGGCCGCTCCTTCGGTTCCGTCTCCGGTGTCGCGCCGGACGCCCAGATCGCCGTCTACAAGGTGCTCTGGGGCGGGATGGGCTTCGACGCCGACATCATCGCCGGCATCGACGCGGCAGTCTCGGACGGTGTGCAGGTCCTGAACTTCTCCATCGGCAGCGACCTCGGCGACTGGGAGGCCAACACCCCGATCGGCGTCGCCTTCCTCAACGCCACGCTGTCCGGGGTCTTCGTGGCGGCGTCGGCGGGCAACACCGGCATCGTGAGCGGTGCCATCAGCAACGCGGCGCCCTGGGTCACCACCGTGGGCGCGGCGGTGACCAACCCCAACGAGGCGACGGTCAAGCTCGGTGACGGCACGAAGCTGGTCGGCGGCTCGCTGGACGCCCTGCCCGGCGACGCCTCGCGGCCGATGGTCTTCGGCGACCAGGCCGGCTCGCTGGAGCAGGGCTCGGCGTACTGCGAGCCGGGCAGCCTGGACCCGGCCAAGATCAAGGGCAAGGTGGTCGCCTGCGCGCTGTCGACCCCCTTCAACTCCGCGCTGGAGGTGAAGGAGAAGGGCGGTGCGGCGATGGTCGTGTTCGTCCCGGAGGGCAACTACCGGGTCAACTCGGTCTACAACTTCCCGGTGGTCTACCTGAACACCGAGAAGCAGGCCGGCACGCTGTTCAACTACCTGATGCGCCACCCGGCCGACGCCAGGGTGTCGCTGCGCACCGGCGGCGACGGCTCCAGCGTTCCGGGCGTACCGAGCGTGGCGGACTTCTCCTCCACCGGCCCGGACAAGGTGACCCTCGGCGTCTTCAAGCCGGACCTGGTCGCGCCGGGTACGGACATCATCGCCGCGGTCTCGCCGGCGGGTAACTTCGGCCGGAACTACGACGCGTACTCCGGCACCTCGATGGCGTCGCCCTATGTGGCCGGCGCGGCGGCGATCCTGCGGGCCACCCACCCGACCTGGTCGCCGGGAACCGTCGCCTCGGCCCTGCGGACCACTGCCACCGACACCCAGGGCACCAGCAGCCCGTTGGACCAGGGTAGCGGTTTCATCAACCTCGCCGGGGCCAAGGACCCGGGTCTGGTCATCGAGCCGACCGCCGCCGATCTGGTCACGTTCAGCGAGACGGCCCAGCCCGACGGCAAGGAACTCAACCTTCCGGCCATCTCGCTGCGCGAGTACGACGGCACCCGCCCGGTGACCCTCACCCGCACGCTCACCAACGTGGGCAACACGCGGGAGACGTACCGGTCGTCGGTGTCCGGCCTGCCCGGTATGACGGTGACGGTGTCGCCCGCGTCGGTGACGCTCGCGCCCGGAAAGTCCGCGACGGTGACCATCACGTTGCGTCGGGGCAGCGCCCCCTGGGACCGGTACGTCACCGGGTCGATCACCTGGAAGGGCAAGGCCCACAGCGCCCGGATGCCCGTCGCCGCCCGCCCGTGGGGCATCACCCCCCGGCCGTACGCCGACGACGGCGAGGAGTTCGGCCGGATGACCAGCGGCTCGTTCGGCTACGCCCAGCCGGGCTTCACCGGGCCGCTGACCGGACGCAGCACCGGCTACACGCCGATGCGCCGGGAGTCGTACTCGATGCCGGCCGGCGTGTACGGCGGCGTGTTCGACCCGAGCGCGTCCGGGGTGAAGAAGGTCGACTTCACGGTGCCGGCCAACACCGCCGGCATCATCGTCGAGGCCAACACCGAGGATCCGAACACCAACCTCGACCTGTACCTGTACAAGGGCGACAAACTCGTCTACAGCAGTGACAGGTACTGGACCAGCGCGGAGCAGGCGTACAAGTTCCTGCCCGAGCCGGGGCGCTACACCGCGTACGTGTTCGCGCAGGTGCCCGGTGGCCCGGTCGTGGACTTCCAGTTGAGCCACGCCATCATCGGCCGCAACGCCACGTACGCGCCGGCCACGCTGACGTTGCCGTCGACGACGGAGCGCGGGCAGAGTCTCAACTTCACGTTGAAGCCCAACCGGCCGCTGCCCGAGGGTGACTTCTGGGCGTACACCGAGTACCGCACCAACGGCACGGTCGTCCCCGGCAACCTCGTGTCCACCCAGCAGAGCGCCTGGGAGGAGTAGCCGTACGAAACAGTGGGGCGGCGCCGTCGTGCGCCGCCCCACTGTTCTTTCTAGCGCTGCCAGGCGTCAACGGCGTGCACGCCGTCGCGCATGGTCCGGTCGAGGATGGTCGGGTTGCCGCTGCTGCCCTCCCAGCCCTGGTCGTCGAACACCGTCACGACCCCGTCGACCCGGGCCACGGCGATCTGGCTGGAGCCGGCACCGCCCGAGCGCTCACCGTTCATGCTCGTCGCGCTCCACGTCCGGGTCACGAGCAACGCGTCGTCCCCGACACCGGTCACCGCCTTGCTCTCGACCGTGACCGTGCTGCCCTGCTGGTCGAAGGAGGGGCACGCCCGCACCGCATCGCCCACGCGCCGCAGGTAGTCGGTCGCGCCGTCACCGTCGAAGGTGAAGATGGTCTGGTGGATCATGCCCTGCGGTGTGTTGCTGTCGGGCTCGCCGGCCTTCTTGTACGTCACCGTCATCGCCGCGCTGGCGGTGACCTGCCGGCCTCCGGTGCCGAATTCGTTGGCGCAGAGCTTCGGCAGGGCTTCGGCGACGGGCGTCGACCGGCGGGGAGACTTCCGCAGCTCGGGCGGTAGCTCCACGAAGGCCGACGTCGGAATGGTCGTCGGAGCGCTGGCGCTTCCGGATGGCTGGTCGGCCGGACTCGCCGGGGGCGACGTCGTCGACGCGGTCGACGGCGCCGCGTCGGACGTGCCGTCGCCGGTCGTGCAGGCCGTGCTCAGCGCGACGATGCCCAGCAACGGCAGGATAAGTGCTCGGGTGGTCGACGACAGTGCGTATGTGCTCACGGTTCCCCCTCTGCCTCGATTTGAGCAGTTCCCTGCCGCGAGCGAGCGGAAACGATCAACCACCGCGCCGGCGTGTCCCGGTGGCGTCAGCGCGTCTGTGCACTCAGGCGCGGGTCTGCGAGACGAGGATGCCTATGCCGGTCGTCAGCGGCTCCGCGGGGGCGGGCAGGGTGTCCCGCCCGCCCCCGGGCCATGGATCAGGTGACCGTGACGCTCAGGTTGAGCGAGCGGGTCTCCCCGCCGGTGTAGGTGACCGTCACCCGGGCGGTGAAGGTGCCCTTACGTGCGTAGCTGTGACTCGTCGACCGCAGCGTCGTACCGTGCGTCACGGCGCTGTTGTCGCCGAAGTCCCACGCGTAGTCGGTGATGCTCTGCCCCGACGGGGCTGTCGCGGTGGCGGTCAGCGTGGTCGTCAGTGGAGCTGCGCCGCCGGTCGGGTTGGCCGCGATCGTGAGGGTGCCGCCCGGCTCCTGCTTGACGCCGGCGCCGTTGAAGCGCATCCAGTCCAGCGACATCAGGTCCGGTGTGCCGCCGACCTGGGCGGCGTTGACGAACGTCGTGTACAGGGTGGTGGTGCCGGTCGGTTTGTTGGTCAGGGTGACGGTGGGTGACACCAGGTTGTCCCACCCTCCGGTCGAACCGATGGTGGCCGTGCCGATCAGGGTGCCGGTGGGCGAGCCGGTGCGCAGCTCGATGGTGCCGCCGAGACCACCGTTGGTCACCCCGAGCGTCACCGAGCCGATGTTGCGCAGGTCCACCGGCCCGTACGCCGACCAGTCGTTGTGGTCGACGTCGCCGAGCCGCTTGCCGGCGCGGGCGGTCGTCCGGTCGTTGACGATTAGGCCGGACTGCGCGCTGAAGTGCTCCGACTCCTTGCTCTTGGGCTGCAATTGGACCCGGGTCGAGCCGGTCAGCGCCGGTACGCCGCCGGCCGCGCCGCCGTCGGTGTACTGCGCGGTGATCAGGGTGTAGAGGTTCTGCCCCGGCCCGTGTCCGTCGCCGGCGTCCGCCTCGGTGGCCAGCAACCCGGAGCAGCCGGTGTAGACGTCCAGCGGGTGGGCGTGCGTGTCGTGGCCGAGCTGTGTCTGCACGGTCACCTTGGCGCAGTCGATGGTGGTGTCCTCCGGGTCGGTGACCGTCACCGTGTACGGGATCTTGTCGCCGAAGTCGAAGAACCCGCCGTTGGGCACGGTGATGGTGACCGTCGGCCTGGTGTTGCCGACGACGACGTCGGTCACGGCGGTGGCGGTCAGCCCGTTGCCGCTGTTGCGCACGGTCAGTCGGGCGGTGTGTGTCCCGGCGGTCGGGTAGGTGAAGCTCGGGTTGGCGGCGGTGGAGTCGGTGGTGCCGTCGTTGGTGAAGTCCCAGGCGTAGCTGAGCGCCGTGCCGTCACCGGCCGTCGTGCCGGCCGAGGAGAAGGTGAACGTGAGCGGTGCGCGCCCGCTGTCCGGGGTGGCGGCGATCTTCGCGGTCGGTGGTCGGCCGTTTGCCACGTAGTCGATCCGGTAGATGCCGGCGCCGGCGTTGCTGCCGCCGCGACCGCTGCCGGTGCCTTCGCCGAAGTCGATGACGTAGAGCGAGCCGTCCGGGCCGAACTCCGCCTCGAAGGGCTGGATCCAGCTCATGTTCTCGAAGATCCCGTTGATCGACTGGAGGTCGCCGACGGCGGTGGGACCGAAGCGCGAGGTGGTGAAGGTCTGGGCCGTCCGGTGGATCGAGAGCGTCTTGAACCACTTGCGGGTGAACTCGTACGTGATCCACTTGCCGTCGAAGTACTCGGGGAACTTGGTGGTACGGGTGTTCGCCGGGTCGTAGTCGTAGACCGGGCCGCTCATCGGGCCGCCCCCGCCGGTGCCCACCTCGGGGAACTGGGTCGAGGCGGAGTAGGCGTACCAGACCAGCGCCGGCTTCGCCGCCGGCAGCGTGGTGAGGCCGGTGTTGTTGGGGGAGTTGTTCGTCGGTGCCGCGCAGTTGAACTTCGCCCCGGAGGTGCTGGTGGCGAAGTTGTAGTCGTTGAACGGGATGTTGTTGCCGACGCAGTACGGCCAGCCGTAGTTGCCGGGGGCGGTGATGCGGTTGAACTCGACAGTCCCCTCCGGGCCACGGTTCGCATCCGCGGCGCGGGCGTCCGGGCCGTAGTCACCGACGAGCACCGCGTTCGTTCCCGCCTCGATGGTGATCCGGAACGGGTTGCGCATGCCCATCGCGTAGATCTCCGGCCGGGTCTTCGCCGTACCGGCCGCGAAGAGGTTGCCGCTCGGCACGGTGTACGTACCGTCGGCCTGCGGGGTGATCCGCAGGATCTTGCCGCGCAGGTCGTTGGTGTTGCCGGCGGTGCCCTGGGCGTCCCAGGCGGCCCGGCCGGACTGCTCGTCGACGGGGGTGTAGCCGCTGGAGGCGAACGGGTCGGTGTTGTCGCCGATCGCGGCGTAGAGGCGACCGGCCGCGTCCATGGCCAGCGACCCGCCCATGTGCGAGTTGGCCCGACCCACGCCTCGGTACGTCGGGACAGTCAGCAGCCGCTTCTCCGAGGAGAGCGCGACGCTGTTGTTCGCCACCGTGAACCGGGACAGGTTGAGCTGTTTGAGGGTCTTGTCGGACCAGAGCAGGTAGACCCAGCCGTTGCTGGCGAAGTTGCGATCCAGGGTCATCCCGAGCAGTCCGTCGGACTGGTCGGTCATCGCCGAGGTGTACGCGAAGTCGAGCAACGTGGTGACCTGGAGCGTGTTCGAGTCGACCACCTTGAGCGCGCCGGTCCGCTGGATGTAGTAGACCCTGCGGTCGGGGGCGACGGCCAACTCGAAGGGGTCGGCCAGGTTCTCGGTGACCAGACCCACCCGCTCGAAGGTGCCGGTCTCGGTCGCCGAGCAGTCGCCGGCGACCGCGCCGGCGGCCCACTCGATGCCGTAGCGCAGATGCTCCAGGAACGCCGGCTCGCTGAACCGGGAGCTGGCGTGCCCGCCGGCGGTGAACCAGGACCGTCCGCCGTCGTAGCGCTGACACCAGGAGTACGCGTGGTCGACGCCCTCGTCCAGGCCGTTGATCCCGTCACGCACCTTGATCTGCGCGAGGGTGTGCACGTTGCCGGTGGGGTTGGTCCGCCAGTTGTACCACTCCTCGCTCTGCTCCCACAGCTCAGGCAGGTTGCGGGTGGAGGGGTGGGCCCGGTCGAGGACCTTGACCCGACCCGGGTACGTCCCGCCGGTGGCCGAGAAGTCGGGGTGGTAGTCGAAGATGGTGCCGACGAGGCCCTCGTACCAGGGCCAGTCCCGTTCACTCGCCGAGGCGGCGTGCAGCCCGGCCCAGCCGCCGCCGTTGCGGATGAACGTCTGCAGCGCCGCGCGCTGGCTGGCGTTGAGCAGGTCGCCCGAGGCGGGGGTGGAGTTGGTGTTGTTGAAGACCAGGGCGTCGAAGGTGGCGAGGTTGGCGTCGGTGAAGGCGGCCGCGTCGGTGGTGGCGACGACCTCGAAGTTGTGCGCGGTCCCGAGCTGCTGGATCGCGGCGACGCCGGCCGGGATCGAGTCGTGGTAGAAGTTGGTGATCTTCGAGAAGACCAGCACCCGGAAGCGTGGGGCAGCCTCGGCGGGCAGGGCGGTGGCGGTGCTCAGGACGGTGGCGACGGTGAGCAGGGCGAGGCAGATCGCGCGCAGGTGTTTGGGCATGGGGGCGCTCCCTGTCGGACGGTGAGGGTCGGAAAGCGCTTTCTCGCTGCCCGCATCACGGTACTGACAGCCAGTTACGAGCGTCAATAGAGCAGAGGTAAGCGGTTTCCTGCTGCCGCCGGATCGGCCTGACACGCGGTACGGGTAACCGCACCAGCATCGTGCGGGCCACCCGGATGTCCGGATCGCCGCCAGCGTCGAGGGTGGGACGCATGGACAACGTGGTGGAACTCGACGCGGTGACCCGTACCTACGGGTCGCGCAGACGGCCGGTCGTCGCTCTCGGTGGCATCTCGCTCGCGGTGCCGGCTGGCACATTCGTGGCGGTGATGGGTGCCACCGGGTCGGGCAAGAGCACCCTGCTGCAGTGCGCGGCGGGACTGGATCGGCCGACGTCGGGCCGGGTCCGGTTGGTCGGCCGGGACGTCACCCGCCTGCGCGAAGGCGCGCTGACCCGGCTGCGCCGCGACCGGGTGGGTTTCGTCTTCCAGTCGTACAACCTGCTGTCGGAGCTGACGGTGCGGCAGAACGTGCTGCTGCCCCGGCGGCTGGGCGGACCGCGCCCGCGCCCGCTCGACGAGGTGCTGGCCGAGGTGGGTCTGTCCGGGCTGGCTGGCCGGTCCGTCGGTGAGTTGTCCGGAGGTCAGCGCCAGCGGGTCGCCATTGCCCGTGCGTTGGCCGGCCGTCCCGCCGTCGTGTTCGCGGACGAGCCGACCGGGGCGTTGGATCCGACGACCGGTGAGCAGGTGCTGCGTTTGTTGCGGGGCGGGGTGGACCGATCCGGGGTGACGGTGGTGATGGTCACCCACGATCCGCTGGCTGCGGCCTGGAGCGACCGGCTCATCCTGCTGCGCGGCGGAGAGGTCGTGGCGGACGTCCCGACGCCCGATCCGGCGAGCATCGCCCAACGGTTGCGCGCCACCACGGGTGACCCGGTGGTGGCCCGGTGAGCGCGGGGCTGACCAGGCAGGCGCTGCGCAAGCAGCCGTGGTCCTTCGCCGGTCCGTTCGTCACCCAGTGTCTGGCCGCCGCGCTGGTGTCCGGAGCGTTGGGCGCCAGCTCCTCGATGTCCGGCGCGCGGTTGGACCCGAGCGCCCGGCAGGTGCTGACCGAGAGCTCGATCCCCGAGATGGCCACGCTGTTCGTGGTGGTGTCGGTGTACCTGACCGCGTTGATCGTCGGGTTGACCATGACGTCGTCGATCGCCCGACAGGCCCGGGACATCGCGCTGGTGCGGGCACTCGGTGCCACTCCGGGCCGGGTGCGCCGCGCGGTGGCGACCCAGGCCGCCGTGGTGGCGGTGCCGGCGAGCGTGCTCGGCGTACCGCTCGGTGCCCTGCTCGCCCACGCCTGGTTGGCGGGACTCACCGGACATCAGGTGATCCCGCCCGGCGTGACGTTCCACCCCTCGGCCGCGGCGCTTCCCGCCGCGACGGGCATCACCGTCGGGGCGTCGCTGGTTGGTGCGCTGATCGCCGCGCTGCGCCCGGCCCGGGTACGCCCGGCTGCCGCGCTGACCGAGACGGCCGTTCCGCGACGCCGGATCGGTCTGGTGCGTACCGCGATCGGGTTGGTGCTCATGGCCGGCGGCGTGGCGCTGTCGATTCGGATCGCGGGTGGCGACCCCGCGAAGGCCGGCGAGTCGAGCTTCTTCACGATGCTGGCGATGTGCGTGGGGGCCGGCTTCCTCGGTCCGGTCCTGTTACGGCTGGCCGCCCCACTGACGCGACTGTTCGGGGGCACCGGGGCGCTGGCCGCGGACAACCTCGCGGTGCGCGCCAAGGCGCTGTCCGGCGCTCTGGTACCACTGGTCCTGGCGATCGCGTTCGCCATGGTGAAGGTGGTCACGCACACCACGTCCGTGCACGTGCGCGGCGTCGCGGAACCTGCGGCGCGGGTGTGGACGGAGTACTCCGGGACCGTCGTCTACGTCGCCTTCGCCGCCGTCGCCGCGGTGAACACGTTGGTGACCGTCCTGCTGGCCCGACGCCGGGAGCTTGCGGTGACCCGGCTGGTCGGCGCGAGCAGGATGCGGGCGCTGGCCGTGGTCGTGTGCGAAGCCCTGCTGGTGACGGTGACCGCTCTGGCGGTAAGTACCGTTGTCGCGATGGTCACCATGCTGCCGATGCTGCACGGCATGCTGGGCACGTGGACGCCGTACCTACCGACCGGGCAGCTGGCCGGTGGCCTGGCCGTGGTGATCGGACTGGTGCTGGTGGGCACCGTCGTGCCGGCGCTGGTCGCGATGCGCCGCCCGGCGGTGGAATCGCTGGCGGTCGACTCGTGAGGCCGGTCGTCAACGCGGTCCTGCGTGCTCCCACAGCTGCCCGTACCTGGCGCGAGGTCGGATACACGCTCACCGGAACCGTGCTGGCCGTGCCGACGTTCGCGATAGCACTGCTGGGACTGGTGTTCTCCGCGCTGTCGCTGCTGACGATCGGGCTGCCCCTGCTGACCGGCGTGCTGGTGCTCGCGCGGCTGACCGTGCGGTACTTCCGCGGACCGGCCCGGCTATTCCTCGGCTGGAGCTGGCCGAACCCTCCACCCCTGCGCCCCCGTGGGCCGGGCCCGGTGCGGTGGACCGCTGCGGTGCTGACCGACGCCAGCGGTTGGAAGGCCCTCGCGTACTGCTTCGCGCGGCTGCCGCTGATGGCCGCGGCAACCTACCTCGGCGGGGCCATCATCGTCGGAGGGCTGGTCGGCGTCACCTATCCCGTGTGGATGCACCGCTTCCCCCAGGATCCGCCGTGGGGCGGCACCTGGGGGCTGGTCGCCCAGGGTCTGGTGGCGCTGCTGGTGTTCCCCTGGTACTTCCGGCTCATCGTGTCGCTGGACCGGTGGTTGGTGCGGGCCCTGCTGGAGCCGGGCCCCGAGCGGGTCCGGATAGCGGCTCTGGAGGCCAGCCGCGCCGCGCTGCGGGCGGACGCGGCCGCGCTGCTGCGGCGGGTGGAGCGGGATCTGCACGACGGCCCGCAGGCCCGGCTGGTCGCGCTCGGCGTGGCTCTGTCGCGCATCGAGCGGCGGGCCGGCGAGCCGGAGCTGAAGGCGATGGTGACGCAGGCCCGGGGCGCGGTGGTGGAGGCGCTGGCCGAACTGCGGGACATCGTGCGGGGCATCCACCCGCCCGCGCTCGACGCCGGCCTGAGCACCGCGATCGAGACCCTCGCCGCGCGCAGCGCGGTGCCCGTCGACGTGCGCGTGGACCTGCCCCAGCGGCCGACACCCGACCTGGAGTCGGCGCTGTACTTCAGCGCCGCCGAACTCCTCACCAACGTCGCGAAGCACGCCGGAGCCAGCCGGGTCCGGCTGGACCTTCGCGCCCAGGGTGGCATCCTGCGCCTGACCGTCACCGACGACGGGCGCGGCGGGGCGCGATCCGGGAGCAGGGGTACGGGTCTGGCGGGGCTGATCCGGCGAGCCGAGTCGCTCGACGGCGCGCTGCGGCTGGACAGCCCGCCCGGTGGACCGACGACCATCATCGTGGAGCTGCCGTGCGAGTAGTGATCGCCGAGGACAACCCGTTGCTGCGCGACGGGATCACGTTGCTGCTGACCGATCACGGAATCACCGTCGTGTCCACCGTCGACAACGGAGACGATCTACGTGCCGCGGTCGACGAACACCGGCCGGACGCGGCGGTCGTCGACGTACGGATGCCACCGACCTTCACCGACGAAGGCCTGCGAGCGGCGCTGGCGATCCGCGCGGCCCACCCGGAGACCGGCGTGCTGGTCTTCTCCCAGTGGGTGGAGACCCGGTACGCGCGGCAACTGATCGCCGAGCACCCGGGCCGGATCGGCTACCTGCTGAAGGACCGCATCGTCAGCACCGAGGACTTCGTCGACGCGCTGCGGAGGGTGGCCGCCGGTGGGACGGCGCTCGATCCGGAGGTGGTACGCCAGTTGTTGGCGGCGCCGTCGGTGGACGCGGGCGTAGCCCGGCTCAGCGAGCGGGAACGTGAGGTCCTGGGGATGCTGGCCGAGGGCCGGTCCAACCTCGCCATCTGCGAGGCACTCCACCTCGCCCCGCGCAGCGTGGAGAAACACGTGACAGCCATCTTCACCAAACTCGACCTACCCCAAGCGCCGACCGACCACCGGCGCGTCCTCGCCGTGCTGCGCTATCTGAACGCGGCACGCTGAGCGGGGACCCCCTCTTTCGAAGGAGCGACCCGTGCACGTCAGTTTCGCGACGAGCGCCGGTAGGGCCGGCAGGCCGAACGAGGACTTCGTCGGGGCGGTCCCCGGCGCTGTCGTACTGCTCGACGGTGCCGGCATTCCGGGAGCCGAGGCGCTCTGCGCGCACGGGGTCGCCTGGTACACCCACCGTCTCGGCGGCACACTGCTCGGCGGCCTCTCCCGGGCCGACGGGCGGGACCTCGCGGCAATCCTCGCCGACGCCATCGCTGAGACGGCCGCCGCCCACCGCGCCACCTGCGACATCGCCGACCCGAGCAGCCCTCAGGCCACCGTCCTGATGGCCCGCGCCCACCGGGGACGGCTGGACCACCTCCTGCTCGCGGACTCGTACCTCGTGCTCGACCAGGTCGGCGGCGGCGTGCGAGTGGTCACCGACGAGCGCGAGCTGGTCGCCAGGCGGGAGTGCGCGGCGCCCCTGGCCGGCGTCACACCCGCAACCCCGGAGTACGACCGCATCCGCGCCACCTGCGTCGCGGCGCTGCGCGCCCGCCGGAACCAGCCGGACGGTTACTGGATCGCCAAGGACGATCCGCAGGCGGCCTGGGAGGCGGCCACCGGCAGCCACCCCCTCGACGAGTTGAACGGCGTCGCGATGCTCAGCAACGGCGCCAGCCGAATCGTCAGCCCGTACGGCCTGACCAACTGGCCGGGCGTGCGGGATGTGCTCGCCGTCGACGGTCCGTCCGGTGTCATCCGCCGGGTCCGTGAGTTCGAGGACCAGGTGCGCGGCGACCCTGACGCTCTGGTTCCGGACGACGCCACTGTGGCCTGCTGCCGGCTCGCGCCATAGACGTCTCGGCCGGGTCTTGGGGCACGCCGTCCCTACCGAAAGGGTTCCGCGTGGTCTGATGCCGTCATGGAGTACGACTTCGAAGGTGCCGTGTGGGAGTGGCGAGGGCCGTCGCCTTACCACTTCGTGACGATCCCGCCGGAGTGCGTCGACATGGTGCGTCAGGTGGCAGCGGCGGTCACCTACGGCTGGGGCATGATCCCGGTGGAGGTCCGGCTGGGGCGAAGCCGGTGGCGCACCTCGCTGTTCCCGAAGGACGAGGGCTATGTCCTTCCGCTGCGGGACTCGGTGCGCGACAAGGAGGGCATCGCCGTCGACGACGTCGTGCACATCCGCCTCGCCGTACGGCCGCGGTAACGCGGATGCCCCGCACGCCCTGGTCGGACGCCGAGCCACAGCGTCCGACCAGGGGCGGCTGCTAGAGGTACGGGCGCGTGATCAGTTCGATCGCGTGTCCCGCCGGGTCCTTGAAGTAGAACCCTCGGCCACCGTGTTCGGTGTTGGTCTCTCCCGGCCGCTTCATGTGCGGGTCGGCCCAGTACGTGATGCCTCGCTCCTGGATGTACGCCAGGCCACGCGCGAACAGCTCGTCGTCGACGAGGAACGCGTAATGCTGCATCTGGATGTCCACCGGCGGCTCGGCGAACTGGAGCAGCACACCCTCGTCCAGCAGGACGTTGACGAACGGCCCCCACGAGGGCGCCTCCGGGAGTCCGAACAGTTCCCGGTAGAAGGCCGCCGACGCGTGTTTGTCCGTCGCGGCGATGATGGTGTGGTTGAACGTGACTGTCACGCGTACCCGTCTTTCGGTCGATCCGAAGACCCGACCGGAAGCACACGGCGTCCAGCAGCCGTACTGATTGACAGACCCCGAAGGCAGCAATGCCCCGGACCCATGCGGGAGACGCGTACGCGTCGATCTCGGCATGGCGGCTGAAGTAGCCAGAACCTCCGGGGGTAGGCCCATCTGGGGCGCACGAGCAGGCTAACACGACGTCCTGTCACGTGCGTGACCACCACGGGCCTCCAGGCGAGCTCGAAGCTCGGGTGCTTGGCTATCGTTCTGGGATGTCGTCTGACCTGTCCGGTGCCGTCGGCGCGGCCTTCCTTGCGGAGGGTCCGGCCGATGGTGTCGACCTCAGCCTGTTCGGGCAGTTCGCGGGCTCCTGGGCGCTGGACTGCACCGAGTACGACCCCGACGGGTCCTCGACTGTTCGCCGAGGCGAGTGGCACTTCGGCTATGCGCTCGGCGGGCGGGCGACCACGGACGTCTGGATCCTGCCCGGGGTCGAACACGGTGTCAGCGTGCGATTTCCCGACCCCTCGGCCGGTGCTGGGATCTGGCGCTCGACGTGGGTGGGCCCGACCCGGCGGCGGACGCACACCTTCCTGGCGTCGCGCGTCGGTGACGAGATCGTGCTGGACGGCGGCGACCTGCGGTGGACCTTCTCCGATATCGGCTCGGACGAGTTCCGCTGGCGCAACGAGGCACGGCAGCCCGATGGCGTGTGGCGGCTCCAGCAGACGTTCCAGGTGTGGAGGCGGTCCTGAATGCGCCGGCGGTGAACGGCGGGGATGCGCGGCTGCCGGAGACGTGGTGCGTCCCGGTGATCCGTGCCGACTTCAGCGACCACGGGGTATGGGAGCGACTCACGGGCGAGATCCGCAGCCCGACGGGAGTGGGCTTCGGTGCCACCGTCGACTTTGTCGAGGACCGGACCCTGAGCGGTTTGAGCGGTGTGACGATCGCGGCTGGCTTCCCGCGCGACTATCCGGCTCGGTACCGGCATCCGGTGCTGTTCGTCGTCGATTCGGTCACCGTCGCGCTGCCGGAGCACCCCCTGCTCGTCGTCAACCTGAACGAGAGGGTCGACGCGTCCCCATTCCGGACCGTGCCCCGGCAGGTCCAGTCGATCGGGGACAACCTGTCCCTCGCCAACATGGACTTCGACGATTTCGCGCGCTCGACAGGCCCGGACGGCGTCTTCCGGGGTTTCTGAGCACGCGGCGGAACGCCCGGGTGCGGCGCGGAGCCTACGGCCGAGCGGGTGGCAGGAGTAGCGCCTCTGCGCCGACCGGGCGGAACCCGGCCGCCTGGAAGGCGCGCACACTGCGGGCGTTGCCGGCGGCCTGCTGAGCCCAGACCGGTTGCCCGTCGGGCACGAGATGCCGGGCGGCCGTCGCCAGCGCCCGTCCCAGGCCCCGGTGACGGCACTTCTCGTCGACCTCGATCGCCGTCTCCCAGCGACCCGCCACGCCTCGACCCAGGACGACCACCCCGCCGTCGGCGGCCCAGACCCGGACGTCGTCGCGACGCCGACGCGACCGGCCCACGCGGCCGTGCCCGCTGTTCGTCACTTCGCGCAGCGTCACCGGGGGCGCGCCGGAAAGAGAGCCCGCGACCGTCAGGAGGTCGATGGTGTCGGTGGATCGCCCGGTGCGGTCGAGCAACGCGGCGAGGAAGCGCGGGTTCATCGTGGCCGCCAGGCCGTCGCAGTCGAGAGTCGCCAGGGTGCGGCGTACCCACTGGGGATCTTCGTCGGTGAACACCACGGAGTGCGCGGTGAACGCGATGACTCCGGCGTCGCGGTGGCACGGCTGCGGTACGACTGTGGTCCCGCCGTCCGCCGGCGGGAAATGCCCGTTCGCTGCGGCCTGCAGGATCTCGGCCAACGTGGTGTCGGCGATCGTCGTCTCCTCGGGAGGGGGCGGAACGCGCTCGACGGCCGGCGCGTGCAGCGCCGGCCGCCGAGGACTAGTCGATTTCAGCTGCCGGTGCAGGTGGCGGTGGCTCCGCTGCCGTTTCCGGTGCCCTGGAATCCGAAACTGGTGCTCTGACCCACGGCCAGCCGTCCATTGTAGCTCTGGTTCGTGACGGTGATCGTCCCGCTGCTGCCGGTCGCGACACCGTTCCACAGCGAGGTGACCGAGGCGCCACTCGGCAGGTTGAGGGTGACCCGCCAACCGCTGAGTGCGGTGCTCCCAGCGCTCACGGTGACGTTGGCGACGAATCCGCCGTTCCACTGGTCCTGCACGGCGTAGGTGGCGGTGCAGGCGTCGCCGGTCGGCGGCGGCGTGGTGGGCGGGGGAGTGGTGGGCGGGGGCGTGGTCGGCGGGGGAGTGGTGGGCGGGGGCGTGGTCGGCGGGGGAGTGGTGGGCGGGGGCGTGGTCGGCGGCGTGCCGCCGTCGAGCGTCAGGTTCTTCTGCTGGACGGTCCACTGCGTACGGCAGAGACCGCAGTTGGTTCCGACGAAGTTGGCGCCGGCAGTGGTGTCGCCCTTGAGGCGCCACTTGAGGTAGAGCACCGCGACGCGGCCGAACTCACCGCCGTTGGCCTGGTCGTAGGTGCCGCCGTGCCCCACGTTGAGGTTGCCCATGAAGGCGGGCAGCCCGGACGGCAGCTTGCCCCAGTCGTCGATGGCGTTCGGGTAGGCGATGTCGCTCGGGCCACCGATGATGTAGGCGATCGGCTTGGTCAGTCGCCTGAGCTGGTAGTCGTCGGCGTCGTTGAGCAGGCCACTGCTGAAGATGCCGGTCGTGGTGACGCGTGGGTCGTTGGAGACGGCGTACGCCTCCAGTCCGCCGCAGGAGAAGCCCGCGACCGCGACCTTTGTCGTGTCGATCTTGTTGAAGTACTTGCTGCCCTGGCGGGAGTTCTCCGCGATGGCCCAGTCGATCGACTGGGTGAGCATCTGCGAGTTGGTGGAGCCGGACCCGTTCGGAGCGCCGTTGGCGATGGCGAGGAAGCCGTGCGAGGCGATTTCGCGCAGGAAGTTGCCCTGGGAGAGGCCGTTGGCCGAGCATCCGCCATTGCCCCAGACAAAGATGGGCAGGCGTTCGGACGGGAGCGTCTGGGGCCGGAAGATGGTGTGGTTGGCCAGACTCGCCGAGGTCTCGTAGTCGGCGGGATAGGGGCCGGAACCGCCGACGGCGGCACCTGCCGGTGTCGCGCCGAGCGCGATGATCACCGAGGCGACCGGGACGACGGCGGCGGCCAAGCCCGCGTAGATCTTCGCTCTTCTTCTCATGCACCCCTCCAACGGATGTCACGTGGGGCTCCCTGCGGCGGCGGTGGCGGCTGTTCGTTCGCGCAGCGACCGGTGGTCGGCGCAGGCCACGGGCCAGGTCTATGTGTACGCGTCGACCACCCGGCGGGGTCCCCACAGGCGATCCGATTGGGAGCGGTGTGCAGTTACTATCACTGCCGTAACGAAATGTGTCAATGTCTTGTCTATCCTGCGGCCGCCCACCGACGCCGTCGGCCCGCGCGCCGACCGGCGGTCGTTCCCGATGCCGAGAGGTCGTCCGACGCCTCGAAGTGGGTGATCCAGGCGGCGGCGTCCGGCCAGTGCGGCGTCGCCAGCTCGACCAGCCGAGCCTGCGCGAGCGCGCCGAGCGCGGTGTGGATCTCCAGGAAAGTCTCCCTGGCCTCCCGGCGGGGCCACGGCGTCGGCAGCAGATGATCGGGCAGGTCCGGGTCGATGTCGGCGAACCTCCGCCAGGAGTCCATGGCCGAGGTCCGGGCGACCAGCGCCCGTGCCGCGCCAACCGTGTTGTCGCGCACCGCGATCCGCAGCGGCGCGTACCGCTGGATGAAGGTCGCGTACGCGGACGCGAGCCCGGCCAGGTCGTACGCGGCGGCCGGTCCGTGCGGTCCGGACTCCTCGTCGAACCGGACGTGCATGACCGACCACCGGGCGCCCTCGACGTGGCTCAGCAGTTCCCTCAGCACGCCCCTGGCGGGTGCGGCGTCGGACCCCGGCCGGATCCACACGCTGTCGTACAGGCCCGCGAAGCGCAGCGCGCCCAGCGCCCTGCGCACGGCGTGCCGCGACGCCTGACCGGAGCTCGGGATCGAGAAGGAGGCCAGCACCCAGTCGCCGGTCCAGTGCGGCGGCTGGGCGCCGAACGTCAGGAACTGCCGCATCCGCGCGTGGTGCCGGGCGATCGCCTCGGGCGTCAGGTGGTAGACCGGTGGTCTCCGGCCCGCCCTCGTCGCGATGAGGCCACGCTTGACCAGGCGGGACAGGGCGGCACGAGCGCTGGACTCGCTGACGCCGAACTCGCGCAGGATCGCGATGACCGCCACGGACGGCAGGTCGGCGTCCGTCGAGTCCAGATACTCGCCGAGCACTGTCGCCAGAAGGTGCTGCGGGCTGGACCCGGCCTGGGCGCGAGGGGCTCGCACGTCGTCACCGTTCACGTCACCAGACTGCCCCACCGGATGGCACACGGACCTCAGCCCAGCGTGGCCGCCCTGCGCAGCAGCACGGCGCGTTCGCGCTGGTTCGCACAGAGCCGGGCTGCCAGCTCCAGCTCGACACGGGCTTCCGCCGAACGGCCGAGCCGGGCCAGCAACTCACCGCGCACGGTCGGGACCAGGTGTGATCCGGGGAGCCGGCGGGCGGTGACGAGCTCCTCCACGATGGCCAGCGCCCGCGCCGGACCGGAGGCCATGGCCACGGCGACGGCCCGGTTGAGGTCGACCACCGGCGACGGCGTGACCCGGCCGAGCGCGTCGTAGAGCAGCACGACGCGGTCCCAGTCGGTTGCCCCCACGGAGGGCGCCGCCGCGTGCGTGGCGGCGATCGCGGCCTGTAGAGCGTAGGGACCGGGATTCCGAGGCGACGTCCTGTTCAGCGCGGCCAGCCCCCGACGGATCGCCGAGGTGTCCCACAGTCGCCGGTCCTGGTCCTCGAGCAGGACCGGCGTACCGTCCGGGTCGGTCCGGGCCGGAAAACGCGCGGCTGTCAGCTCGCAGAGCGCGAGCAGACCGTGCACCTCGGCCTCGTCGGGTTGCAGAGCGGCCAGCGTACGGATCAGTCGGACCGCCTCGTACGCCACGTCCGGGCGCAGCAGGTGGTCGCCCGAGGTGGCCGTCGACCCCTCGGTGAAGATCGCGTACAGGACGTGGAGCACACCGCCCAGCCGTGCGCGACGTTCGTCGGCCGGCGGCAGCTCGAACGGCACCCTGGCCGCCGCGATGGTCTTCTTGGCACGGGTAATGCGGGCCTGCACGGTCGGCACCGGAACGAGGAACGCGCGGGCGATCTGCTCGCTGGACAGGCCGCCGACCACGCGCAGGGTCAGCGCCACCCGGGCCGCAGGCGGGAGCACCGGGTGGCAGCTGACGAACATCAGGGCCAGGACGTCGTCGTCGATCCGGTCGGGGTCGACGTCCTCGACCCAACTGGCCGCCGGATCGCCTGCCGCGTCGACCGCCAGCAGGGCATACCGATCCCGCAGCGCGGTCCGTCGGCGTATCGTGTCGATGGCCCGCCGACGTGCCGTGGCCATCAGCCAGCCGGCGGGATTGGCCGGGGAGGCACGGGGCCACGACACCAACGCCTCCGCGACCGCCTCCTGGGTGGCGTCCTCGGCCAGCCCGAGATCGCCGGTGAACCGGGTCAGCGCGGCGACGATCCGCGCCGACTCGACCCGCCAGACGGCCTCGACGTCGACCGCACCCATCAGATCCGGCCATTCTTTCCGCTGCCCGGCGGAACCTCGTCGGCCTCGGCCACCCGCCGGACCTCGATCTTGGATCCGCGGACCGCCGGAACGCGCCTGGCCCACTCGACGGCCTCCTGCTTCGAGGCGACGTCGAGCAGGAAGTAGCCCCCGAACAGTTCCCTGGTCTCGCCGTACGGGCCGTCCGTGACCACCGGGGCGTCGCCGCCGAAGTCCACCACGACGCCCTGGCCCGGATCGTCCAGCCCTTCGGCCGCGAGGAGGATGCCGGCCTGCACCATCTCCTCGATGAACCGGCCGGTCGCGGCCATCGCCTCGTCGATCGACGCCATCAGGGCCGCGTTCGACTCGTCGGTTCCTCGCATGATCAGCATGTACTTCGCCATTGCCTTCTCCTCCTCGGCGGGGCCGCCACTCGTCCCTCGCGCCCCTATGTCGAACGAGCGGCCCGCGCATCGACACCATCGCAGAAAAGAAGTCAGCTTCCACCGGAGCTGACCGTCAGGGTGGCGCGTCGACCGGCCGGTCGCCCCGCCCGGGCGACAGCGCCCAGGACGGGCGCCACGTCGCCGCGGGCGACGGCGCCAGGCCCGCGCAGTGGTCGATCACCGCGCGTAGCCCCGGGTGCGGGTTCGCGCGGCGCAGGATGAGCGAGAGGGGGTACGCGAGCGTCGGGCCCGCGATCGGGATGCGGCGCAGGTCGTGGCCGGGCGGCCAGAGATACCGGTCGCGCGCGCCGACGAGGGTCGCCACGTCGGCGGATGCCGCGAGGATGTCGAGCAGCACCTCGTTGCCGAAGTTCGGGCCGGCGGCGTCGATCCGCAGGTCGAAGGTGGTGGTGAGCTGGTCGTAGAAGTCCGCCCACTCGCTTCCGGGCGCGATGCCCGGCACCCAGATCCGGTGCCCCCGCAGTCGGGCCGGTGTCAGCGTACGCGCGGCGGCGAGCGGGTGCCGTGGGCCGACGAGCAGTTCCAGCGCCGAGTCGAACGCGTGGACCATCCGTACGTCGCGCGGCAGCGTCGCCGGGTCGGTGACCGACCGGAACGAGGCGTCGACGTCGCCCGCCTGGACGGCGGCGACCGCCTCGCGCGGGTCGGTGACCCGCAGGGTCACCACGTCGAGATCGATCTCCGGATGTGACCGCCAGTAGTCGTGCAGGACGACCGCCTGCGCGGAGCGCAGGCCGAGCACGTCGATCCGCAGGGCCCGCGAGCCCGGCCTGATCGCGGCGACCGCGCGGTCCACCCCGGCGACGATGCCCCGGGCGTGCGGGAGGAACGCCTGGCCGTCGAGCGTGAGCTCGACCCCTCGGGGGGTACGCGTGAACAACCGCACGTCGAGGGCACGTTCGAGGGCCGCGATCCGCTTCGACACGGCCTGCTGCGTCACCCCCAGCTCGTCGGCCGCGTGCTGCAACTGCCCGAACTCGGCCGCCCGCACGAACGACCGCACCGCCTCGGTATCCATCGGCTCATCATCCACCCGCACAACCGACGGTTGTGACGCGCCCGACGGTCAGTTGTTTGCGCTGACGTCGGGCGCGTTGGTGTGCTGCCCGGACCCGAACATCGGTTGTCACGAGGGGGGCGGATGGGCGTGCGATTGGGGTCCGGTTTCGGTTGGCTGTGGTCGGCCTACGCCGTCAGCACGTACGGCACGTGGATCGCCTTCGGCGCGTTCCCGCTGATCGCGGTTCGCGTCCTGCACGCACCGGCGTTCGCCGTGTCGATCCTGGCGGCGGCCGGACCGGCCGTCGCGGCGGTCGTGGCGTTCTCGCTCGGACCGTGGGTCGAGAGCCGGGCGAAGCGTCCGGTGCTGGTCGCCATGGACCTGCTCCGGTTCGTGGCCATGGCGAGTATCCCGCTCGCGTACGCCTTCGGTCTGCTGTCCTACGGCCAGTTGCTGGTCGTCTCGGTCCTTTCCGGGACCGCGAGCATCGCCTTCGCCGCCGCGTCCGGCGCGTACCTCAAGTACCTCGTCCAGGGCGATCACCTGCTGGTGGCGAACGGGCGGTTCGAGGCCACGAACTGGGCGGCGACCGCGGTGGGCCCACCCCTCGGTGGCGCGCTCGTCGGGCTGCTCGGTCCGGTCGTCACCGTCGCGGCCGACGCCCTCAGCTACCTGCTGTCAGCGCTCGCGGTCCGGCGCATCCGCGGTGGCGACGTCGCGTCACCCCGGGCCCGTGCCGGTCGTCCGCGCGGCGCCGATCTCCTGGTCGGCTGGCGGTTCATCCTGCGCGACCGGGCCCTGCGGGGGCTGTTCCTGAACTCGATACTGGTCGGCGGCCTCATCATGGCCACCGCGCCGCTGCTGGCCGTGCTCCTGCTGGGCGAGTACCAGCTTCCGGCGTGGCAGTACGGTCTCGCCTTCGGCATCCCGGCGCTCGGCGGCCTGGTGGGTGCCCGCCTGTCCGGGCGCCTCGTGGCCCGCCACGGTCGACACCGGGTCATGATCGTCTCAGGGTGGCTGCGCTCGGTCTTCCCCCTCGGTCTCGCGTTCGTCCAGCCGGGCATCCCCGGACTCGTCACCGTGATCGTCGTCGAGGGACTGCTGATCACCTGCATGGGCGTCTTCAACCCGATCTACGCGACCGAGCGACTGCACCGCACCCCGCTCGGCCACGCCGCACGCGTCCTCAGTACGTGGAGTGCCGTCAGCAGACTCGTCCAGGCGGTCCTGGTGGTGGTCTGGGGCATCCTCGCGACCCTCACCAGTCCGCTTGCCGCGATCACCATCTCCGGCGTTCTCCTGCTCGCCACCCCGCTCCTGCTGCCCGGGCGGACACCGTCGGTGGCCACCGAGCCCAGCCCGTCCGAGCGGGGTGTCCGGGTCGGATGACGCATCCAGGGACCGCTGGCTTCATATTTCAGTTCGTCGATGTTAACGTTAACTTAACTCGGCTGTCTGCCGGTCGGCATGACCGTCGGCGGGGCCCCGGTGAGATCGGAGAACGCTTATGACCACACCCCGCAGGGTCCTTCGCGTGCGCCCGCTGGCCGTGGTGACGGTGTGTGCTCTCGCCGCCACGGTGTCGCTGGCCTCCCCGGCGTCGGCATCAGCGACCATCACAGTGGCCGCCGACGGCAGCGGCACCTTCACGACCGTCCAGGCGGCGATCGACAGCGTCGCGGCGAACAACAGCGTGCCGGTCACCATCACCATCAAACCCGGCACCTACCGGGGCGTGGTCACCATTCCCGCCAACAAGCCCTACCTCACCCTGGTCGGCACCGGCAGCTCCGCCGCCCAGGTGGTGATCGTCGAAGGGCACGCATCCGGCCAGACCAAGCCCGGTGGTGGTACGTACGGCACGTCCGGCAGCGCCTCGGTGTTCGTCAACGCCAACGACACCACGATCCGAAACCTGACCATGTCGAACGACTTCAACGAGGCCGCCAACACCCTCGACGCCGAGCAGGCCGTCGCTGTCAACACCTCCGGCGACCGGGTGCAGTTCGACAACGTCCGCGTCCTCGGCAACCAGGACACCCTGCTGGTCAACGCGCCCAGTGTCAGCTCGGTCCGGCGTCTCTACGTCCGCAACTCCTACGTGGAGGGGGACGTCGACTTCATCTTCGGGCGGGGCACAATGGTCTTCCAGAACGGCACCGTGCACTCGCTCACCCGGGGCTCGTCGTCGAACAACGGCTACATCACCGCCGCGGCCACCGACATCAACAACAAGTTCGGCTTCCTGTTCTGGGGCACCACACTGACCAGCAACGCTCCGGCCAGGACGGTCTACCTCGGCCGGCCCTGGCACCCCAGCGGCGACGTCAACGCCCGCGGTCAGGTCCTCTACCGGGGCGTCGCGATGGGCGCACACATCCGCACCGACCCCTGGACCGACATGTCCGGCTTCTCGTGGAGGACCGCCCGGTTCGCCGAGTACAGCAGCACCGGGCCGGGCGCCGTCATCAACGCCGACCGGCCCCAGATGAGCGCCTCCACCGCCACCCAGTACACACCCACCGCGTACCTGGCGGGCAGCGACGGCTGGAACCCCATCCGATGAGGCGGATTCGTTCCCTGCGTACCGCGGCCCTCATCGCAGTCGCCGCCGGGGTACTCGCCGCGGGTCTGCCGGTCCTCAGCGCCGAGGCCGCGGTCGGTGACGGCACGCCGACCGACTCGAACATCAGCTTCGTCGGCCGGTGGAACACGACGAACGCCTCGGCCTACGTGCCCTACTGGGCCGGCGCGTACCTGCGGGTCGGGTTCACCGGCAGAACGGTGAAGCTCCGGCAGCGCAACACCATCCAGCTGTGGGCCAGCATCGACGGTAGGGCGTTCACGTCCTTCACCGGCTCCGGCACGATCAACCTGACGCCGACCGCGCTGGCTGCCGGCAACCACACGTTGATCGTCAGTTACCGGCAGGTGGCCGGCTCCTACACCGGTGACGCGGTCTTCCAGGGGCTGATCCTGGACTCGGGCGCGGGCACGTTCAAGCCACCAGCCCGCCCCAAGCTGGTCGAGTTCATCGGTGACTCGATCACCGCCGGTGCCACGAGCAGTCAGCTCGCCGTGACGGACTACGGCTTCAAGGTCGGTGAGCGGCTCGGCTACGACCACACCCAGATCGCGATCGGTGGCATGTGTCTGGCCGAGACGACCGATGGGTGCTGGGCGCAGGCGACACGCTACTGGATGTCGTCCGGTGGCCAGGTCGGCACCGATCCGTGGGACTTCTCCCGCTACACGGCCGACGGTGTGGTGATCAACCTGGGGACCAACGACAAGAGCCATGGCGTGAGCGCCGCGGCCTTCCAGGCGACGTACACCACCTTCCTGACGAGGATCCGGGCCAAGTTCCCGAACGCCAAGCTCTTCGCCCTGCGGACGTTCATCGGTCGCTATGCGACCGAGACGGAGGCGGCGGTGCGGGCGCGCAACGCCGCGGGTGACGCCAACGTGTTCTACGTGGACACCACCGGCTGGCTGCCGTCCGGGGGCCTGAGCGACTCGGTGCACCCGAACGACGCGGGTCACCAGGCCATCACCGACAGGTTGGCCCCGATCCTCAGCGCACGACTCACCACGACCCCGGAACCGACGACGCCGGCCCCCACGACGCCGGCCCCCACGACGCCGGCCCCGACAACGCCAGCGCCGACCACACCCGCGCCGACCGCTCCTGGGGCCGGCGCCTGCACGGTCACCTACCTCAAGACCGGTGACTGGGGTACGGGTGCGCAGTTCGACGTGACGCTCGGCAACACCTCCACCGTCGGGGTCAACGGGTGGACCCTGACCTGGTCCCTGCCGGGCAGTCAGCGGATCACGCAGTCCTGGAATGCCACCGTTACCCAGTCGGGCGCTGCGGCCACCGCGGTGAACGCCGCCTGGAACGCGGTGATCCCGGCCGCCGGTTCGGCCAGCTTCGGAATCATCACCGACAGCCCGCTCGGCGGAGCGACCGGCTTCGCCCTCAACGGTTCCCCGTGCGCCGCCGTCACGTGATGGCGAGCGTCTCCGATCGAGGCAGGAGTAACCCGATGACGGTTCGCCGATCGCGTCTCGTGGTCCTGACGGCAACGGTCCTGACCGTCGTGGCCGGCGGGCTCGGCATCGCCACCGCCCAGGCCGCCACCCCGGCCTGCGCTGTCGACTACCGGATCACCAGCCAGTGGGCCGGCGGGTTCGGGGCGGATGTCGTCGTCACCAACCTCGGCGACGCGGTGACCGGTTGGAGCGTCGCGTGGAGTCTTGCCCCCGGGCAGGGCGTGCAGCAGGCGTGGAACGCCACCGTCACGGTCGCCGGTTCGGCGGTGACGGCCACCAATGTGAGCTACAACGGTGCCGTCGGCTCTGGCGCATCGGTCAACTTCGGCTTCACCGGCTCGTGGAGCGGCAGCAACCCGGTGCCGTCGTCGTTCTCGTTCAACGGCACCACCTGTGCCGGCTCGCCGCCAGCAACGCCCACCGCGCCGACGCCGACTGCCCCCACGCCGACGCCGACACCCACCGCTCCCACACCGACGCCCACTGCGCCGACGCCGGAGCCGACACCCTGCACCGGCCCGAGCACACCGTCGGCCAGCCCTTCCCCGTCACCGACACCCGCGCCGATCAGGGTGTGGATGGCCGGCGACTCCACCATGATGAACGCCGGTTCCTGCCCGATCGGCTGGGGTAGCCAGTTCGCGCCCTCCTTCACGTCGGCAGTCACCGTGCAGAACAGTGCCGTCGGCGGTCGCAGCATCCAGACGTGGCTGTACGAGGGCAACGTGACCTCCACCAAGAACTCCGCCGGCGAGTGCACGCTCAGCTCGACTGCCTACAGTGCGCGGTGGTCGGCGATGCTGGACACCGGCAGCGGCTTCAAGACCGGTGACTATCTGATCATCCAGTTCGGCATCAACGACGGTGACTCGGCCTGCCCGCGACACGTCGGGACCAATCGCTTCAAGGAACTGCTCGGCGTGATGGCGACGGCCGCCAAGGCCAGAGGGGTGAAGCCGATCTTCGTCACCCCGGTCGCGGCGATCACCTGCAGCGGCGGCACCGCCGTCGGCAACCGCGGTTTCGTCGCCGAGACGACGGCTGCGGCCGCCGCCAACGGCGTACCGGTCATCGACCTGCACGCGAAGAGCGTGGCGCTCTACAACTCGCTCAGACTGTGCCCGAACAACGGTGACTACTCGACGGGCGCGGTCGGCGCGTTCTTCTGCAACGACCACACCCACTTCGAGGCTGCCGGCGCCAGACAGATCGCCGGCCTGATCGTCACCGCCCTCCGGGCGCAGAACATCCCGCTCGCCGCCCACCTGAAGTGACAGCCACCCTCCGGCCGCGCTGCCCGACGACAGGAGCCATGCTGCTCGGCCAACCCCGGATCGCCCGGGTGGAACACGTCCGGCGGGTCAGCTCTGCTGGTAGTTCACCGCCGTGAACCCACACGGCTGGTGCAGGTGCAGGTAGTAGGCACCCTCGCCGTAGTCGTCCAGGTCCGCGCCGCCGATCAGACCCACGTAGTCCATCGGATCACCGCAACCGGGACAGTCGGGGTGCTCGGCGTCCTGGATCCACTCGGGCCGGCCGCCCAGCGTCGATCCACCCTGGTCCCAGGCGCTGACCTGGTACGGGCTCGCCAACGCCTGCCCGAGCACCGGCGCCAGCGTCGGCGGGTCCTCCGGTTCGTCATCGTTCGGGAGATAGTCCGGGCGGGTGTTGCCGGCCCACCAGGTGGTGCCACCGGCCGGAGTGGCGTAACTGTACAGCGTCGTGAAACAGGCGCAGAAGTGGCAGGTCTCGATCACCAACCGCCCTGACCAGCCGGTGTGGGCCAGCGCGGCGGCGATGGAGGCATCCGCGGTGTCGAGGTCTGCGGCGACCCACAGCGGCGAGGCGCACCACGGGCACGTGGGCCGGTCTGCGCCGGGCGCCGTTTCGCGCATGACCCACCGGTACGTGATGTCGCCGCACAGGTCGCGTCGCCGGCCGTCCGAGCCGACCGCCCAGCCGCCCTCGTGGGCGTAGCCGAGCGCGTTGACGTGCAGCTCGTCAGAGCCGGCCGGAGGCTGCGTCGACCAGCGGCGCATGGCGCTCTCGGCGGACGGGTGGGCACTGTGCGCCAGGATCAGGAGCAGGTCGTTCAGCTCATCGGGTGTCCGACCGCTGTCGACCTGCTCGATGACCCGGCGGACCAGGTCGGCGTCCGCCGCGCGGTACAACTTCGCCGGACACAGCACGTCGAGGTCGAGCAGGAGACCCAGATGCGGGGTCAGCCTGCGGGGGTCGGTGTCCGCGATCGCGGACAACTCCTCGATCGCGTCGTCGTCCTCTACGGCAGCACGTCTGATCAGATCCTCGATCACGAGGGGATGGTATCCACGTACTGCTTGGCGTCGCAGCGTCGCGGCTGGCTCGTAGCAGACCCCTGATGAGCCACCGTCCACATCGGCCCCGTTCCGCAGCAGCCCGGCTGCCACAGTCTGCAGCGGGATGACGATCACGATGAATGCTGGGGAGCGAATGCGGATGCGAATGAAGACGAGGGCGATGCGCCGGGCCGGTGCGCTGGTCAAGGTGCCGACGACGGTGGCCCTCGTGCTGGTCGGAACCGCCTCCGCGGCGTCGGCGGGAACGGGCACGCCGAGCGGTGCGCCACCGGCGGCCAACGGTGTCGATGTGTGGTGCGTGTCGACGACCGGCGCGAAGGCGTGCTTCGCCGCGTACGGGGACCGGGTCTGGGTGAAGGACACCAACGCGAACGGCGCGTCCGCCGCCGGCACGATCCAGGGACCGGATTGGAGTCGTCAGTGCGTCAACAACAGCGGAGCGGACGCCGGCTGGGTCCTGTGCGACTTCGACGTGCCGGAGTACGACGAGGGCCTGCTGTGGGCCGTCAACAACCCGTTCATCGGCAACGAGAACAGCACGAAGATCTACACCAGCGGCCCGATCTGATGCCGGAGCTCGGGCGTGTTGGCGGCGTCCGGGGACTCAGCGTGATCGGGCACCTCGACGTGGTCCAGCAGCAGCCAGGTGTCCGCGGGGATGTGCGGCTTACCGGGAACGGCGCGCCGTTCCTCGCGGTGGCCCGTCGGGCAGACCTCGACGGCGAGCCGGCGCCAGAAGCGGGCGGCACCCGGGTTCTCCTCCTGAAAGGGAATCTCCCAGGCGCCCGGGTGCGCTGTGAAGAGGTGCCGAGCGGCGAGTCGGCCCACCCCCGAGCGGCGTACGGCTCGCACGACGAAGAACTCGGCGACACGCAGCGGCTGGATCTCCACGCCGGAGACGAAGGCGAAGCCCACGGGCCGCCTGCCCTGGCAGATGAGGTAGCCAGAGCTGTTCGGGTCGTTGAGGTAGGTCGAAAGGCGGCCCGGGGTGAACAGACCCGTATCGTCCGGCAGACTGTCGCGGAACTCGGACAGGTCGTGCCGGTACAGCTGCCACAGCCGTTCCACGACCGGCTGGTCATCGGGCTGGATCGACCGGAGGGTGACGGGGTTCAGCACGCCGTCATCCTGCCCGATCCCGAGGGCAGGGAGGCTCGCAGGCTGACTGACGCTGGCAAAAGCCATCCCCTCACACCAACCGGCCGCCCTCGCCGGCTGCGTGAACGCCCTCGGGAGCGGTGATCGGTGCGGTGATGATCCGGCTCGGCAGCACCGGCGCGTCCCGGCCGGTGCCCCGGCGCGCGCCGTCGTCGGTCGACTGTTCGTGGTAGTCCTGCTCCACGTTGACCGACCAGACGTCGTGCGTGCTGCCGGTGACGATGTTCTCGACGGTCAGCATCGCGGTGAGCATCGAGTGGTCCTGGTTGTTGTAGCGGTGCATGCCGTTGCGGCCCACCGGGTGCACGTTCGGCACGGCCTCGGCCAGCCAGGCCCGGATCACGTCCACGTTGTGCTGGTAGCGCTCGTCGTACACCGGGTAGGCCTTGGGCATGCGCACGACGTGCCCGGCCTCGACCACACCCGGGCGGACCAGGCCCAACCGCTCCAGCTCCGCGGTGGCCAGGGCCACGAGATCGACATCGGGGGTACGCCACATCTCGTCGTCCTCGAAGACGAAGTACTCCAGGCCCAGGCAGGTGCGACCGTCCTTGACGAGGTACGGCGACCAGGAGCCGAAGTTCTGGATCCGGCCCACCTTCACCGCCGGGTCGTGCACGTAGATCCAGTTGTCGGGGAACGAGAACTCGGCCGGCACCACCAGGGCGACGGTCAGGAAGTCGCGGTAGCGCAGGTCGGCGGCGCAGGCCAGCACCGCCGGGGGCGCGGGCGGGCGGAGCGCGGCGACCAGCTCCGAGATCGGCATCGACGAGATCACGTCGTCGGCCGGCTCGGTACGCTGCCCGCCAGCGCCGTTGAGCGTCACGCTGATCGCCCGACGTCCTTTCGGGTCGCGGTGCACGGCGGTCACCCAGGTGCCTGTCGACATCTCCCCGCCGCGTCGGCGCACCTCTTCGGCGCAGCGCTCCCACATCATCCCCGGCCCGTACTTCGGGTACTGGAACTCCTCGATCAGGCTGGTCACGTCGGTGCGGCGGCGGCGCGGCAGCACCGCGTTGCGGATCGCCGTGGCAAGCGACAGGTTCTTGATCCGCTGCGCGGCCCAGTCGGCCTGCAACCGGTCCGCCGGCATACCCCAGACCTTCTCGGTGTACGTCTTGAAGAAGATCGAGTACAGCCGCCACCCGAACCGGGCCGAGACCCAGCCCTCGAAGTGCGACTGGTCGCGGGGTGGCCGCAGCCGCGCCCGGGCGTACGAGCCGAGGCAGCGCACCGCCTCCGGCAGTCCCAGGTTGCGCAGGGCGTTCGTCGCGCTGAGCGGATAGTTGAACAGGGCTCCCCGGTAGAAGATCCGGCTCATCCGCGGTCGGGTCAGGAAGTCCTCGTCCGGCAGGATCTCGTGCCAGAATGCCTCCACCCGGGGGACCTTGGTGAAGAACCGGTGCCCGCCGATGTCGAAGCGCCACCCGTCGCGTTCCACGGTCCTGCTGATTCCGCCGACCACCTCGTCGGCCTCGAAGACCCGGACCGGCTGCCCGTGCCGGAGCAACTCGTACGCCGCCGTGAGCCCCGCCGGACCCGCGCCGATGACCACCGTGCCGTGCTGCTCGCTCATGCCCCCGTACTCCCTGCCACTGGTCGAGGCGGCACGCGTACCCGTTATGCCCGAGATGTCACCTCCTGGTCCTGGCGGGTTTCTCCTCCCGCCGGGTCCTTCGGGGCGTACAACGAGAAGGGCGGGCGGTTCGGCGGACCGGGGGAGCGGGGCGGATGCACCGGTGGCGAAGCGGCCGGCAGCGCGCGCAGGCGCTGGCCGGGGCCGTCGGGCGGCTGGTCCGCCGGGTGCCGCCGCCCTGGCCGTACCTCATCGGGCTGTTTCTCGGCGCGAAGCTGGTGCTGACCCTGCTCGGCCTGCTGGTCCTGCACGCCTGGGACGGCATACCCGGCGCGCCGCCGCCGGACGAGGCGCTGATGTGGGCGCAGCAGCGCGAGGTCTCCGGGCATCGGTGGATCTCCTTCTGGTTCGCCTGGGACGCGCTGCTCTACCTACGGTTGAGCGAGCTGCCGCTGACCGGGCGGCCGTGGGGCGACTTCGGCTTCCCGCTGCTCTACCCCTTCCTTGCCCGGCCGGTCGGCGCGCTGCTCGGCGGCGACAACGCGCTGGCCCTGCTGTTGATCAGCAACGTCGCGTTCCTGGGCGCCCTGGTGTACGGCTACCGGCTGGCCGAGCTGCTCTTGGGCGACGCGGACGCGGCCCGCCGCTTCACCCGCTACCTGGTGCTCCTGCCGACGGCCTTCCTGTTCCAGGCCGCGCTGACCGAGTCGCTGTTCGTCTGCCTCGCGCTGGCCGCGTTCTACTACGCCGAACGTCGCCGGTGGCTGCTGGTCGGGGTGGTCGGCTACTTCCTGGCGATGAGCCGGTCTCTCGGACTGCTCGTCGCCCTGCCGTTGGCGCTGGTGCTGCTGCGCCAGCACGACTGGCGGCTCGGTCCACGCGCCCTGCTCGCGTACCTGCGGACCGGCTGGCCCTTGCTGCTGCTGCCCGCGGGCTGGTTCACCTTCATGGCGTTCTGCCGGTGGCGCGGCGGGGACTGGTTCGCCTACCAGCACGCCCAGAAGGCCGGCTGGGGGATCGAGATGCAGAACCCGGTGCCGGTGGTGGTGGACGCCCTGGCCGGAGAGCCGCGCGACGCCGGACGGGTCCTCTTCGCCCTGGTCGTGCTGGCTGTGCTGGCCGCCGGGTTCCGTCGCCGGGAGCTGCCGTATCTGGTCTACGGCGTGCTCATGGTGCTGGTGCCGCTGTCGATGGGCCCGCCGGTCTACAAGAGTCTGCTGCGGTATCTGCTCGCCGTGTTCCCGGTGGCCCTGGTGCTGGCCCGCTGGGCCCGTCGCGCGAGCGTCGACGTGTGGCTGACGGCGACCCTCGCTGTGGTGCAGGGTGCGCTGTTCGTGCTCTGGCTGACCTACTGGACCCACATGATCATCTGATTGGACGGGTGTCGGCCGGGGCAGGATGAGGCGATGACCGAGCCACTGGTGCGCCTCGACGACCTCGGCGCCTGGCTGATCAAGGGCAACGCGGACGCGGTCGACCTCGCCGCCCGCTTCGCCCGCGAGCCCCTGGTCACGAGCTGGTGCGTACGCCCCGGCTACCGGGCCCGGTTGATGCGCGCCGGGCAGCCGGTGGTCTTCTGGGCCAGCGGCAGCCGTGCCCGCCTGCCGTACGGGGTCTGGGGCCTCGGGTGGGTCACCGGGCCGGCCGAGGCGGGGCCGCCGGGGCAACAGTGGTCGGTGCCGCTGGAGCTGCCCATCCTCCTCGAGCCGGACCGGTTGCCCCGGCAGGCGTTGCGCGCCGACGGCCGGCTCGCCGCCCTGGAGGTGTTCCGTCAGCCGCAGGCGGCCAACCCCTCGTACCTGACGGTGGCCCAGTTCGCCGCCCTGCGGACGTACCTGCCGGTCTGAAGACCCAGCTGGCCTGTGCGAGGCTGCTACCCGTCGTCGCCAACTTCGGGGGAGGCCCGGTGTTCGCCCTGCCGCTGACCGACGAGGTCGAACTGCGCCCGCTGGAGCCGTGGCGGGCCGAGGAGTTCCTCGCCAACCTCGACCGGTCCCGGGAGCACATCCGGCCCTGGGTGTCGCCGACCTTCGTCGCCACCGACCTGGCGTCGGCCCGCGCGGTGTTGCAGCGCTACGCCGATCGCTGGGCCAGCGACAGCGGCGGCATCTGGGGACTGTGGTGGCACGGGACCCTGGTCGGTGGGGTCATGTTCGTGTCGTTCGACGTCACGCTGGGCATCTGCGAGGTCGGCTGCTGGCTCGAGCCGGACGCGCAGGGGAGGGGCCTGATGGCCCCCGCGATCCGCCGGATCATCGACTGGGCGGTCCGCGAGCGCGGCATCCAGCGGGTCGAGTGGCGCACCAACGCGGCCAACACCCGCAGCATCGCCCTGGCCCGCCGGCTCGGCCTGCGCCACGACGGCACCCTGCGGCAGGTCTACCCGAACCCGCGCGGGCGCGTCGACCTGGAGATCTGGTCGGTGCTGGCCGACGAGTGGCTGGCCCAGCCCACACCGGTGCCGCCCACCATCCACTGACGACAGCGGATTTCTGTCGTACCCGGGCGGCACCATCCATTCATGGCCATCCCCGCGCTCACCCCGCATCCCGACCCGCCGCGCTCCGTGCCGCTGCGTGAGGCGCGCACCCGGTTCAGCCAGCTCGTCGCGTTGGCCGAGCTGACCGACGCGGTCACCGTCGTCACCCGCGACGGCGATCCCCGCCCGGTCGCCGCCATCGTTCCCGCCGCCGCGGCCCGCAGCGCTGCCCAGGCCCGCGCCGACGCCGACCGGCTCGCCGCGGTCACCGCCGGCTGGGCCCGCCGCCTCGACGAGCAGCACCGCCGCAGCAGCCAGCGGCACGCCGCCGAGCTGGGCGCGGTCCGCGCGGCGCTGGCCGAGGTGTGGGCCGAGCTGGACCGTCGGGTCGTCCCGGGCAGCGACCCGGCGCTGGCTCGGCTGCGCGCCGCGCACGCCGGCCTGCTCGCCGACTGACCACCCGCGCGCCGCAGGCCGACACCGCCGCGAACACATCGAAGCCGAGGCGGCGGCAGCGTCAGGTCGTGGCCGGGTAGGCGTGTGTCTCGGTCGCCTTGACCGCCACCCAGACACGCTGGCCAGCAATCAGCCTAAGCTGGGCCGCCGCGGCCGGCGTGACGTCGGCGGCGACGCCGACCGGCCCGTCCACCTGCACCCGCACGTTGTCACCGTGTCGTTGGACGCCGGTCACCGTCCCCGCCCACGTGTTGCGAGGGCTGCCCTCGGGCCGTGACGGGTGCAGGGCCACCGCCGCCGGGCGGAACGCGACGAACGCGTCGCCGTCGAGCCGGTCGGCCACGCTGAGGGTCAGCTCCGGCGCGACACGTACCCCGTGGCCCTCGGCCCGCCCCCGATAGAGGTTCAGTCCGACCAGGCGCGCCACGTAGTCGGTGCGCGGGCGTGCCGTGACGCTCGGGCCGTCGCCCTCCTGGACGACGCGCCCACCCTCGACGATGATCAGGCGGTCGGCCAACGCCAACGCGTCCAACGGATCGTGGGTGACCAGGACCGTGGCGCCCGGGTGCGCGGCCAGGTGACGGTGCAGCTCCGCGCGGGTCTCCAGGCGGGTACGGGCGTCCAGGGCGGCCAGCGGCTCGTCGAGCAGCAGCAGTGACGGTCCGACGGCGAGCGCGCGGGCCAGCGCCACACGCTGCGCCTGCCCGCCGGACAGCTGGCGGGGCTTACGGCGCGCCTGGTCGGCGAGGCCCACCCGGTCGAGCCAGTCCTGGGCCGTGGCCCGCGCCGCTCTCCGGTCGACGCCATGCCGGCGTGGCCCGAAGGCCACGTTGTCCAGCGCGCTGAGGTGCGGAAAGAGCAGGTAGTCCTGGAAGACCACGCCGATCGGCCGGCGCTCGGTCGGCACCCACCCGCGTGTCGCCGGCCGGTCCAGGTCGACACCGCCGAGGGTGACGTGACCGGCGGTGAGCGGGTGCAGCCCGGCCAGGGCACGTAGCGCGGTGGTCTTGCCCGCCCCGTTCGGTCCGAGCAACGCGACGACCTCGCCGGGCTCGACCCGCAGCGGCACGTCGAGCCGGAAGTCGCCCCGGTCGACGACCAGCCGGGCCGCCAGCAGCGGCGTGGTCACGGGCCGGTCGTCCGGCGGCGGCGTGGTCACGGAGCAGCCATCCAGCGGTCCCGTAACGCGGCCAGGATGCCCACCGAGACGATCAGCAGCACCAGGCTGAGCACGATCGCGGACTCCAGGTCGGTCTCCAGCGCCAGGTAGACGGCCAAGGGCATCGTCTGCGTACGTCCCGGATAGTTGCCGGCGAAGGTGATGGTGGCCCCGAACTCGCCGAGCGCCCGCGCCCAGCACAGCACCGCACCGGCGGCGAGCCCGGGCGCCACCAGCGGCAACGTGACATGGGTGAAGGTGGTCCACCGGCTGGCACCCAACGTCGCGGCGGCTTCCTCGTAGCGGTGGTCGGCGGCGCGCAACGCGCCCTCGACGGCGATGACGAGGAACGGCATGGCGACGAACGCCTCCGCCAGGACGACGCCCGCGGTCGTGAAGGGCAGCGTGATGCCGAACGTGGCGTCGAGCCAGCCGCCGAGCAGCCCGCGCCGGCCGAAGACGAGCAGCAGCGCCACGCCTCCGACCACCGGCGGCAGCACCAGCGGCACGGTGACCAGGGCGCGGACCAGCCGCCGGCCGGGGAACTCGACCCGGGCCAGCAGCCAGGCCAGGGGTACCCCGAGCAGCAGGCAGAGCAGCGTGGCCAGGGTCGCGGTCTGCACCGACAGGCGCAGCGCCGTCAACGCCCCTGGCGCGGTGAGCCGCTGCGGCAGCGTCGTCCACGGCGCCCGGACCGCCAGCCCGGCCAGCGGCAGGACGAGAAAGAGCAGGCCCAGCCCGGCCGGGATCAGCAGCCCCGCCGGCACCCGCCTCCGTCGTCGGGAAGTGGTGTGATCGCGGACCAGGTTCACGAAGCCGCCTGGAACCCCGCCTCGGCGAGGTCCGCCTGTGCCGACGCCGAGCGGACGTACGCGACGAAGGCCCGCGCGCCGGCCCGGTTCGGCGCGCCCTTCAGCGCGACGATCGGATAGTCGTTGATCGCCCGTGTCGACTCGGGGAACTCGACGCCGGTCACGTCGGTGCTCGCGGCGCGGGCGTCCGTGCGGTAGACGAGGGCGGCGTCGACCTCGCCGAGCTTGACCTTGGCCAGCGCACCCTTGACGTCCTGTTCGAGGGTGACCGGCGTCAACGTGACCCCGGCCGCGGTCAGGGCGGTACGCGCCGCCGCGCCGCAGGGCACCTGGTCGGCGCAGAGCGCGACCTTCACTCCCGACCGGGCGAGGTCGGCGAGGCCGGTCACGCCCTTCGGGTTGCCGCTGGGCACCGCGATCACCAGTTGGTTGCGGGCGAAGACGAACGGCGTGCCGTCGGCCTCGGCGGCGTCCGTCACGGTCGCCATGTTCTTCGGCGCGGCCGAGGCGAAGACGTCCGCCGGGGCGCCCTGGGTGATCTGGTTGGCCAGGGCCGAGCTGCCGGCCAGGTTGAGGGTGACGGTGACGCCCGGGTTGGCGGTTTCGAAGTCCCTGGCGATGCGGGTGAACGACCCGGTCAGCGAGGCGGCGGCGAACACGGTCACCGTGCCGGCGACGCGACCGTCCGGGGTGTCACCCCCGGTTGCCGGGGCGCCGGCTCGATCGCAGCCGGCGGTCGCCAGCACGGCCACCACCAGTGCCGCCGCGACACATCGGGCCCGACGGCTCATCCGTGCACCCTCGCTCCGGAAGGGGCGGTGGGCGCGGGACGCTCCACCACCACCGTCGTCGACTTGATCACGGCGACGGCGACCGAACCGACCCGCAGGTCGAGGTCGTCCACGGCCTCCCGGCTCATCAACGACACGACCCGGAACGGGCCGGCCTGGATGTCGACCTGTGCCATCACCGTGTCCTTGCGGACGTCGACCACGATGCCGCGCAGGCGGTTGCGGGCCGAGGAGAGCCCGACGCCCGGGTCCGGGTCGGCGGCCTGTGCCCGGGCGAACGCCGCGAGATCGACGCCGTCGATGACACGGTGGCCGTGCTCGTCGCGCCCGGCGGTCAGCCGCCCGGCGTCCACCCAGCGGCGGATCGTGTCGGCGCTGACGCCGAGCAGGTCGGCCGCCGCGCCGATCCGGAAGGTCGTCACCGGACCACCATAGCGTCCGCATCTGCGAGGGCGCAGGGCCGAGGAGGGCTGATTCTGCGCGTCGAAGAGGCGCTGTCAGCCGCAGTTGCGAGCCGGGCTCAGGCCGGGCCGCCGGTCAGGGGCGGCGGGGGTGACCCTTGAGGTGTCGGCCCAGCTCCCGGGCGATCTCGCGGTTCGCGTCGCGCTCGGCGAGGGTCTGCCGCTTGTCGTACGTGCGCTTGCCCTTGGCCAGGGCCAGCTCGACCTTCGCCCACCCGTTGTCGAAGTACATTGACAGCGGCACCAGCGTCACGCCGCCCTCGCGGACCTCCTGGAGGATCTTGCCGATCTCGGAGCGGTGCAGCAGCAGCTTGCGGTTGCGGCGGGGCGCGTGGTTGGTCCACGTGCCGTAGCGGTATTCGGCGATGTGCAGCCCGTACAGCATGATCTCGCCGTCGCGCTCGTGCGCGAACGCGTCCACCAGCGACGCCCGTCCCTCGCGCAGCGACTTCACCTCGGTGCCGACCAGCACGATGCCGGCCTCGTACGTGCGCAGCACGGCGTACTCGTGCCGCGCCTTCTTGTTCGACGCGATCAGTCGGCGTTCGGGCTGTCGGGACGGGCTCACCCGGCGACGATATCCGGCCGCCGCCTCAACCCGTCGTCCGGTGCTCGGTGCGCAGGCGCGCCGTCAGGTCCCGTACCGCCTGCGTGAACTCCTCCTGCGACTCGCACGGCAGATGAGCGAGGATGGGTGGCGGCACGCTGTCGCTGGGCGGCGGGACGACGCCCTGCGGGTCGGTCGACCGGCGGTCCACCGCGGCCTCCGGCCCGGCCGGCGTCGCGGTGTCCCCGGGCCGGTGCGGGGCGAAGATCCACCCACCGATCGGGTCGGTGTCGCGCCACAGGTTCACCCAGCGCCAGCCGATGCGCTCGCCGATGTCCCGCAGCACCCGCGTCTCGACGTAGGCGGGGAACAGCCGCGAGTACAGCCGGCTCAGCGGCGACCCGTAGGTGAGCAGTGCGACCCGGTCGGTGACCCGCCGCGGCAGTTGGAGCAGTGTGGCCGCGAGCAGCACCGAGCCGTGACTGTGTCCCGCCAGCAGCACCGCCTCGCCCTGGTCCACCAGGTAGGTGATCCGCTTGGTCAACTCCGGCACCGCCCGTTCGGCGTAGCAGGGCGGCGCGAAGGGATGCGCGCCTCGGGGCCAGAAGGTGCCCAGGTCCCACAGGACGCCCACGTACCGGCGGAACCCGGCCGTCCGGTAGGCGAAGATGCCGCCGATCACGAGCCCGATCAGGATCGCGGCGATCGCGTAGTTGCCCGCCCCGATGAGGAAGTTGACGAAGCTGTCGGGCACACCGAGGTACGCCTGGAACAGGTCGCCGGGATAGAGCTGCAACAGGCCGAGCAGGCTGGTGGCCAGCCCGATCGCGGCGAATGCGGCGTAGACCACGGCGAGGGGTTCCACGCGTTCGGTGAACCGGGCTCGGGCGACCGCCTGCTCGACCCGCCGCAGCCGCGTCGCCGCCTCCGGCGGCGCGTCCGGGAAGTCCGCGGCCACGATCGCCCGCGCGGCCCGCCACCGACTGGCACGGGTCGCGACCGTGACCAGCGCGCCCACCAGCACCGCCGCCGCCACCGCCAGGAAAAACCCGAAAATCGCCCATTTGTACGCCAGTGGCGGGCCGAACGCGAACCGGTCTATCTGCCGCCCGTCGCGGTCCAACACGTCCGCCACGCGGTAGACCAACTCGGCGGAGAACGCGACCGCGAGACCGGCGGCGACCGTGACGAAGACCGGCGCGCCCAGCGCGCGCAGCCGCGGGAGCCGTTGTCCGTCGGCACGCCGTCCGCCGCCGCGCGCCCCGAGCACCGTCGCCGCGAGGATGACCAGCAGGAAGGTCTGGCTGACGAACAACCAGGCCACGATGGCGCTGTACCCGGGCAACATCTCGCTGTGCGGCCAGGGCTCGCCACTGGCCAGGGTGTACGCGATCACCAGGATCGTCAGGCCGCAGGCGATCGTGCGGAGCCCGCGCGTGACGCCCTCCAACCCGGGCACCGGTCTGGTCTGGTCCATGCCCCGTACCCAGGTCAGCAGGACCAGGCAGGCGAGCAGCACCCCACCCGTCGCCACCGCGAGGGCCGCCCGCGCCCACGACGAGTTCTCGCTGTCCCAGGCGGCCAGCAGGCTGCCGTCCAGCGTGGCGAACGCCGCCGCGACGTGCACCGAGCGCAGCCGTCCCACGACCGGAGTGCCGTCCCACTGGCCGACCGCGCTCAACTGCGACACGGAGGTCTCCTGGACCGCGCCGGTGCGGAAGGCGTCGAACGAGTGACTCGGCCGGGCGGCCAGCCACCACACGATCCCGATGGCCGCGACCGGCACCAGGGCCAGCACGCCCAGGCGTACGCCGGGCGAACGCCCGCCGAGCCAGGACAGCCAGTTGCGTCCGTCCAGGCAGCTCGGCGTACCCATGCACCGCCAGGCGACGAGGTCCACCGCCACCCCGACGATGGACAGCACGTAGAGCATCGTGAGGGTGAGTGCGAGCACCCGACCCAACGCGACGACGGCGTGCTTCGCCGAATCGTTGGCCGGGCGCATCCAGAGCGCCACGTTGCAGAGCATGAAGGGCAGCAGGAACACCAGCGACAGCGTCCGTACGGCCGTCCCGGACGGCAGGTCACTCCAGCGGTACGCCTCCAGCGTCACGCCGTCCGTGCCGGTCGAGTCCGGGTAGCCCGGTCGAGGGCGGTAGAACCCGCCGCTGCGGTCTCCGGCGACCTGGTGGACGTGCGGCCGGTCGAGCACCTGGTCGGCGCCCGCGCCCGAGACGCCGTGCACCCGCAGCTCCACGATCCGACCGGTCGGCTCGGTCGGCGACGCGTCCGCCATGGGCCCTCCGCAGGTGTGCGACAGCCGGCGGTCGACGGCGTCGGCCGCCCGCGGCGACGCGGCTTACCCGTCCCGGACCGTGTCACGCCTGCGTCGCTGCCCACGCGGTGGTGCGATTCGACCTCGGGAAGTGGTTCTATTGGCGCCATGGCAAACCCGGTGATCCTGACCGTCGACGACGATCCCGCGGTGTCCCGCGCGGTGGCCCGGGACATCCGGCGCCGCTACGGCGACCGCTACCGGGTACTGCGCGCCGCCTCCGGCCCGGAGGCGCTGGACGCGCTGCGGGAGGTCAAACTGCGCGGTGAGCAGGTGGCGCTGCTGCTGGCCGACCACCGAATGCCGGAGATGACCGGCGTCGAGTTCCTCGAGGCAGCCATGGACATCTTCCCGGCCGCCCGCCGGGTGCTGCTCACCGCGTACGCGGACACCGACGCGGCGATCGAAGCGATCAACGTGGTCGACCTGGACCACTACCTGCTCAAGCCCTGGCACCCGCCAGAGGAGAAGCTGTACCCGGTCGTCGACGGTCTGCTGGAGGCGTGGTCGGTCACCCCGGACGCGACGAGCACCGAGATCCGGGTGGTCGGTCACCGCTGGTCGGCGCCGTCGTTCAAGGTCCGTGACTTCCTGGCCCGCAACCTCGTGCCGTACCGCTGGTTGTTGTCCGACGACCCCGAGGGCGCCCGGCTGCTCGACGCGGCCGGGGCCACCGAGGCGGACGTACCCCTGGTGGTGACCGCCGAGGGTAAGGCGCTGGTCGCCCCCAGCGAGGCCGAGCTGGCCGCGCTGGCCGGGTTGACAGTGGTGCCGGCGTCCGACTTCTACGACCTCGTGGTGATCGGCGGCGGTCCGGCGGGCCTCGGCTCGGCCGTCTACGGCGCGTCCGAGGGGCTGCGGACCGTGCTCGTCGAGCGGCGGGCCACGGGTGGGCAGGCGGGGCAGAGCAGCCGGATCGAGAACTACCTGGGCTTCCCGGACGGCGTCTCCGGCGCGCAGTTGACCGACCGGGCCCGCCGGCAGGCGGTGAAGTTCGGCGCGGAACTGCTCAGCGCCCGCGAGGTGGTCGGCCTCAGCGAGGCCGGCGGCGCCCGGCTGCTGCGCTTCGGCGACGGCAGCGAGATCGCCGCGCACACGGTGGTGCTGGCGACGGGCGTGTCGTACCGGGTGCTCGACGCCCCCGGGCTGGCCGACTTCACCGGTCGGGGGGTGTTCTACGGCGCGGCCGCCACCGAGGCGCCGAGCTGCGTCAACCAGGACGTCTACATCGTGGGCGGGGCCAACTCGGCCGGCCAGGCGGCAGTGCACTTCTCCCGGTACGCCGCCCGCGTCCACCTGCTGATCCGTGGCGCGGACCTGACGGCGTCGATGTCGCGGTACCTGATCGACCAGTTGGAGCGCATCGACCAGATCATCGTGCACCCGCACACCGCGGTGGTCGGAGCGACCGGCGACGACCACCTGGAACGGCTCACCCTCTGCGACACCCGCACCGGGCAGAGCCGGACGGTCGACACCTCCTGGTTGTTCATCTTCATCGGCGCCGAGCCGCGTACCGAGTGGCTGGACGGGGTGCTCGTGCGCGACGGGCGTGGCTTCATCGTCACGGGCCCGGACCTGCTGGCCGGTGGTCGACGCCCGGCCGGCTGGTCGTTGTCCCGCGACCCCTACCACCTGGAGACCAGCGTGCCGGGGGTGTTCGCCGCCGGTGACGTCCGCGCCGAGTCGGTCAAACGGGTCGCCTCGGCGGTCGGCGAGGGTGCGATGGCCGTGTCGCTCGTGCACCGTTACCTGGAGGCCCAGTGAGCGCGAGGAGTGAGCCGGGTTTGCGAGCCCCGCAGTCGCGAACGAAGGAGATGCCGTGACCAGCGAATCCGATCGGCTGACGCCGGCGCAGCTACGTGACCTGTTCCTGTTCGAGGCACTCGACGACGCGCAGCTCGACTGGCTGGCCGAGCACGGCCGTGTGGAGCAGCGCGCCGGTGGCACCCTCGTGTACGGCGAGGGCGAGGCTGCCACCTGCTTCTTCGTGCTGCTGCACGGCGCGGTGTCGCTGAGCCGTCAGGTCCGTGGGGACGACGTCGAGGTCAGCCGCACCGACCAGCGTGGCGTGTACGGCGGCGCCACGCAGGCGTACCTCGGTGACCAGGTCGAGCAGACGTACCGCAACAGCTTGCGCGCGGTGGTCGACGCCGAGTTCTTCGTGCTGCCGGCGGAGGACTTCGCGCACGCCCTGCGGTCCTGGTTCCCGATGCCGATGCACCTGTTGGAGGGGCTGTTCTTCGGCATGCGCGACAGCCAGACCATCGTGGGTGAGCGGGAGCGGCTGCTGGCGCTCGGTTCGCTCTCGGCGGGGCTGACCCACGAGCTGAACAATCCGGCCGCGGCGGCGGTGCGGGCGACGTCGGTGCTGCGCGAACGGGTAGCGGGTATGCGGCACAAGCTCGCGATGATCGCCGACGGGCGGCTCGACGGCCGGGCGTTGCACGGGCTGGTCGCGTTGCAGGAGGAGGCGGTCGCCCGGGTGGCGACAGCGCCGAAGCTGAGCCCGGTCGCCACCGCCGACGCCGAGGACCTGCTCACCGACTGGCTGGAGGAGCACGGTGTCGGTGGCGCGTGGGACCTGGCACCCATCCTGGTCGCCGGCGGTCTGGACGCGGCGTGGCTCGGCCAGGTGAAGGCGGCCGTCGGCCCGGCGGACCTGGAGGCCGCGGTGCGCTGGCTGTCGTACACCGTCGACACCGAACTGTTGATGCGCGAGATCGGCGACGCGGTGACCCGGATCTCGGGCCTGGTGGGCGCGGCGAAGCAGTACTCCCAGCTCGATCGCGCGCCGCACCGGGTGGTGGACGTGCACGACCTGCTCGACGCGACGCTCGTCATGTTCAAGGGCAAGATCCCCGCCGAGGTCAAGCTCGTCCGCGAGTACGACCGCAGCCTCCCACCCATCCCGGCGTACGCGGCGGAGCTGAACCAGGTGTGGACCAACCTCATCGACAACGCGTTGGGCGCGATGGGGGAGAAGGGGGTGTTGACCGTCCGCACCGGGCAGGTCGGTGACCTGCTGGCGGTGGAGGTCACCGACACCGGCCCCGGTATCCCGCCGGAGGTGCGCCCCCGCATCTTCGAGCCGTTCTTCACCACCAAGCCCGTCGGGGCGGGCACCGGACTGGGGCTGGACATCTCGTACCGGATCGTGGTCAACAAGCACCACGGCGACATCCGGGTGGAGACCGAGCCCGGGCACACCACCTTCCGGGTCCTGCTGCCGATCACCGAGGACGTGGCCGCGCTGCCCTGACACGCCGACTACCTACAGACATCGAGCGGTTGCGGGCAGTAGTCTCGGGCGGCGTCCGTGCTTCCCGCCCCCCGAGGAGCGTCCGTGGACTCGATGGCCCGCCCGCGTACCGCGCCCCACGACGACCAGCCGGTCGACCCTCTCGACGACGGTTCCGTGCTTCCGGAGCTGGAGGACGCCGTCTGGATGCATCACGCGAAGACGTTCGCGCACACAAGTTTCTGGGCAGTGGCCCGGCGGCTGCCGAGGTTGGTGCGTGAGGCGGTCGCTCTGGCCTGGGCCACCAACCGCGTGGACACTCTCGCCTCCATCGGCCTGAACGTCGCGGCCGGGGTGATGACGACCTTCGGGCTGCTCGCCACGACCAGCGTGCTGCGGGAACTCTTCGCGGCCGGACCGACCCCGGACCGGGTGCGCTCCGCCCTGCCGGCGCTGATCGTGGCCGCGACGGCGGTGTCGGCGCGCGGCGGCCTGACGATCGCCGCCGGTTGGGCACAGGCCCGGCTCACCCCGCAGATCAACTACCAGGTGGAGCTGCGGCTGTTCGAGGCCACCACGGCGGTGGACCTGGCCGCGTTCGACGACGCCGGGTTCGCCGAGGAGATGGACCGCGTCCGCGACCGGGGGATGGGTGAGGCGGCGTGGATCGTCGACCACACCGTCAACCTGGTCACCGGCGTCGTCGGGATGCTCGCCACCGCCGTCGCGGTGACCGTCATCCAGCCGCTGCTGCTGCCGTGCCTGCTGCTCGCGGCGGTGCCCCAGGCGATCACGGCCGTACGGATGGCCCGCCGGGAGTACCTGGCGATGCTCGCCCGGATCACCCGACGGCGGCGGATGTGGATGCTCGCCCACCTGATGGCCAACCGGCACACCGCCGCCGAGGTGCGCGCCTACCAGATGCGTGACTTCCTGCTCGCCGAGTACCGGGGCGTGATGGCCGTCGAGACCCGCGCCCAGCTGCGGCTGGTGCGTTCGCAGACCGGCACCCGAGTGGCCGGCGCCACCGTGGCTGGCCTGGCCACCTTCGGCGTGTACGCGGTGCTCGGCGGCCTGCTGCTCGCCGGCATGGTCGCCCTCGCCGCCGCGGCCACCGCCCTGCTCGCCCTCCAGTCCGCCCGGACCAGCCTGGGCGTCGCGGTCGTCGCCACCAACTCGCTGTACGAGGACGCCCTCTACTACCAGGACTACCGGGATTTCCTGACCCGGGCGCAGGAGCGCGTGCCCGTCGGCGGCAGCCGGACGGTCGACGGTGTCGACACGATCGACCTGCGCGACGTGAGCCTGCGCTACCCCGACACCGACGCCCCTGCGGTCGACCGGGTCAGCCTGGCGATCCGGCGCGGCGAGGTGATCGCGCTGGTCGGCGAGAACGGCTCCGGTAAGACCACCCTCGCCAAGCTGATCGCCGGGCTCTACCAGCCGACCGGCGGAACGATCCGCTGGGACGACGTCGACGCCGCCGAGCTTGATCCGCGTACGCTCGGCGCGCAGGTCGCCGTGATGACGCAGGAGTACTGGAAGTTCCCGTTCACGGCGGGTCAGAACATCCGCGTGGGCCGGCATGACCGTACGCCCGACCGCCCCGGCCCCAGCGTGCAGGAGGCGGCCGACGCGGCCGCCGCCCACGACATGATCGTCGGTCTGCCGCACGGCTACGACACCCTGCTCGACCGGGAGTTCAAGAACGGTCACGAGCTGTCCGGCGGGCAGTGGCAACGGCTGGTCGCCGCGCGGGGCCTCTACCGCGACGCCGCCCTGCTGATCTGCGACGAGCCGTCGGCGGCCCTGGACGCCCGCGCCGAACACGCCCTGTTCCAGCACCTGCGCCGTCGAGCCGACCGCGCGGTCGTCCTGATCACCCACCGGTTGGCGAACGTCCGGCACGCCGACCGGATCTTCGTGATGGATCGGGGCCGCCTCGTCCAGCAGGGCAACCACGACGAGCTGATGGCGGCCGGGGGCCTCTACCGCGAGCTGTTCGAACTACAGGCGAGCGGCTACCGCGCCAACACCGACGAAGCGCGCACCCACTAACGCCCCGCGTGTGCGCGCCCCGCCCCCCGCCCTCCACCCCCGCCCCCACCGGCCGCCCCACCCGGTGGAGCAGGTGGTCGTCGGGCGCCACC
>NZ_JBEXIJ010000036.1:0-68203 GCF_040608495.1 Micromonospora sp. NPDC005174
GGCGCGGGGCGCGGGGCGCGGGGCGCGGGGCGCGGGGCGCGGGGCGCGGGGCGCGGGGCGCGGGGCGCGGGGCGCGGGGCGCGGCGATCTTGCACTTCCTGCGCCGACAAAGCACGCAAACCTGAACACTTCGTCGACCGTAAGTGCAAGATCGGCGCGAGCGAGTAGGTCCTACGGGGTTCTTGCCCGGCGGGGTTCAGCATGATCGTGCTCGATCCAGGATCTAGTGGCCTCACCTTGCGCCGATACAACTAGATCCAGGATCGAGCACGATCTTGACGTCGGCGACGTCCCTCTCGGCGTCGATCTTGCACTTTCGGTGGCGACATAAGGTGCGAAACCGGATCGATCGGCATCCGCAAGTGCAAGATCGGCGCAGCGGCGGCGCGCGCGGGCGCAGCGGCGGCGCGCGCGAGCGCGACGGGCACGGCGGCGGCGCGCGAGCGCGACGGGCACGGCGGCGCGCTGGCGTGTGCAAGGTAGTTGCGGCGGGCGCGCGGCAAGCGCTACGGGGCAGGGTCGGCGCGGCGGGGGGGCTTATATGTCGATGTTGAAGCGTTGCAGGACTGATGGGGCGATCAGGCCGGCGGTGGCGAGTACCACCACCACGGTCAGTACGGCGCGCAGCACGACTACCTCGGTCTTGCTGCCGGTGCGCAGAGCGATGCTGTTCGGGAGACCGATCATCGTCCACATGCGTCTGCGGATCGGAATCGGCCAGAGGATCGGCACCCCGGCCCTGGTGATCATGTCGCCGAGGATGTGCACGAAGCAGCCCACCCCGACGGCCGTGCCGATCAGCGGATATCCCCGCCCGCCCGGCAGGTTGGCGAAGGTGAACCAGGCGGCGCCGGCTGAAGCGAGCGTCACGATCACCCAGCCGGCCCGTTCGGCCCAGTCGTCGAAGAGCCCGCGTAGGGCGAGGCCGAACATGAAGAACAGGATCGTGATCACTGCCCACTTGCCGTACGCGGCGCAGAGCGCGGTGGTGCCCCAGCCGACCAGCAGCGTGAACGGGAGCGTGTGGGTGAGCGTCCGGTGCCCGTTGTTGCGACGAGGGTCCTTGCTGAGCTTCGTCGCGTAGTAGACGCCGAGGGAGATCTTTTCCATCACCTCGGCGACGAAGAGCGAGAACACCCCGAACGTACGGGCGACGGTTGCGCCTCCCTGGTTGCGGGTCACCTTGCCGGACAGGTCGAGGTCCGGAAAGAGCGCCCCACCGGCGCACACCGCTGTGCCCACCGCGAGCGCCAGGGGCGACTGGTGGTAGTCGGCGAACTGGTCCAGCGCCCAGGACCCGGCCAGCCATACCGCCGCGCCGGACAGCGCGTGCGACGGTCCCATCATCTCGGCTCACCCTCCCCAGGGATCTTGAGCGCCAAAACTACGCCACTGTAGTCAGCGCCGGTGTCGCAGGGGCGTCAGTTCGATCGTCTACAACGGACAGTGTCAGAGGGTGGGGGTGAAGCTCTGCCGGATCATCACGAAGTATGCCGCGTTGACCTGCCAGTCGAACTCCTTTGTCAACCAGGAGACGGTGTAGGCGCGCCCGGCCGAGGTGTTGGCGAGCAGTCGGATGCTGTGCACCTGGTCGCCGGCGGCATTCTCCCAACCGCACTCCCAGAGGGCCCCGCCGTCGAAGACGTCCAGCGCTGAAATGTCCACCTTGCGATAGCCGGGCAACGCTCCGGCGTTGACGAGCCGCTTCTCCTCGGTCTTGAGGTGCGCCAGCGGATCGGCCTGCGTCGGTCCTGCCTCGACGCTGAGTATGCGTGCCCCGCTGGGTTCCCGGAAGCAGGTCACCGCCCCTTCGGTCCAGCGTGCCCAGGCGACCGGCGCGGCGATGCGGAAGCCGGTCGGGTCGTCGTGCCAGGTCCAGCCCTCCCGCAGCCCGTACCGCGCGTCCTTTGGAGGTGACACCGAGGGCACCGGCGTGGCCGTCGGCGGCGGGGGTGCGGCGCAGGCGAACGCCGCCGGTCGGGTGGCGGTCGCGCCTCCGCCGGAACCGGACGGTGGCGTGCGTTCGTCCGGTCGGTGGAGCAGCGCCACCGTGACACCCCCGGCGACGAGCAGCGACACCGCGGTGGCCGCACCGCCCCACGCGATGAGCCGTCCCCGTCGGCCCACCGGGCCGGCGGCCGGCGGGCGGGCCGACGTCGCCTGGTCTCGGGGGAGACCCGGCTCGTCGACCCGGGCGGGCGCGGCGGCCCGGCCCGCACTACGGACCGCCGCCACCGCCGTCGAACGCTCGGGCGTCGACGAGGGCGGCCCATCCTGGCGGGCCGCCGCCGCGCGGAGCAGCGGCTCGGCCTCGACGGCGGTCAACCGCCGCCACGGATCGCGCTGCAACAGGCCGCTGATCGCCGGGCGCAGGGGGCCGGCCCGGCGCATCGGATCTGGCGGCTCGGTGGCCAGCGCGCTGAGCGTCGCCATCGCGCTGGATCTCGCGTACGGGGACTGTCCCTCGACGGTCGCGTAGAGCGTCGCGCCCAACGACCACAGATCGGTGCGCGGATCCGACACGCCGTCGCGCGCCCGCTCCGGTGCGACGAACTGCGGGGAGCCGAGCACCAGGCCCGGGCCGGTCATCGCCCCGTCGCCACCGTCGAAGGTCGCCAGTCCGAAGTCGGTGAGCACCACCCGACCGTCGTCGGCCACCAGTACGTTGTGCGGCTTCACGTCGCGGTGCAGGACACCGGCGGTGTGCGCGGCCCGCAACGCGGCGAGCACCGCCAGCCCGATCCGGGCCGTACGGGCGGGGCTGAGCGGGCCTTCGGCGTTGATGATCTGCTGGACCGACCGGGACGCCACGTACTCCATCACGATCCACGGGTTCTCCCCGTCGTGCACGACGTCGTACAGGCGGACGACGTTGGGATGGTTGAGGCGCGCGGCGGTGCGCGCCTCGCGGAGCGTCCGCAGTCGTAGCTCCGCGCGCTCGGCCTCGGCCAGCCAGGCCGGCGGCACGACCTCCTTCACCGCCACGTCCCGGTGCAGCATCTCGTCGCGGGCCAGCCACACCCGGCCCATCCCGCCGGTGCCGACCAGGTCGAGCAGCCGGTACCGACCCGCGATCAGCAACTGCTGCACGGTCGCTCCCCCTCGGTCACCCTGCGTTACACGATAGCCACCGCCGCCGGTTTTCTCATCCGCTGAGCGGCCTAGATCCACGCCGGACGGAGGGCCGAGCAGGGCCATACGGCGCAGGTCAGCGAGGTGGTCGGAAACTCTTTCGCACGGTGGTCCAGTCCGCGCTGGCGGCGGTCCAGTCCCGATCGTCGGTGATCCAACCCAGCGTCCAGCGCTCCGCGCCCACGATCTGTTGCCGTGCGTGCAGCCGGGGGCCGTTTGGGGCATCCCACCGGCACTCCCACTCGACGCCACCGTCGCCGGTGCCGAGCCGGATCTCGTCGTAGCCAGGCAGTGCCCCGGCGCGGGAGGCCTCGTCGCGGACCGCGCGCAGGCGGGTCAGCGGGTCCGCCGCGCCGCCCTCGGCGACGCTCAACGCCCGGCCGGTGGCCGGGTCCTGGAAACAGGCCACCGTGCCCTCGCGCGAGTAGTACCAGGTCGCCGGGACGGAGACCCGGAAGCCGGTCGTGTCGGCATGCCACACCCAACCCGGCGGCGGCCGGAACCGCTCGCCGGCGTCGGGTGCCCCGACCGTGACCGGTGCGCCGGTGATGTCCGGGTGGACGCAGGGAAACGGCGGCGGGGGAACGTCCCGGCCCCCGGGCGGCGGGCCGGGCCGGCCCGGCCCGCCGCGGTGCGGGCCACCCCGGTCGTCGCCGTCCGGCCCGCGACCGTCGTCCACCTGCCCGGCGGTCGGGGTGGCGGACGGTCCGGCGGTGCCGGTCGGGCCGTCGTCGGCGACGGCCAGCGCGGTGACCACGCCAGCGGCGACGGCCACGAGCAACGCCGTGACCACAAGCGCCGCCTGCCGCGCCGGACGTCGGCGGCCCGCCTGACCCCCGCCGGCCGCGTCCGTCGGGGCCTGCCCACCCGGGCCGGTGCCCGACTGGTCGTCGGACCGAGCGTTTCCGCGCGCGCCCACGCCAGCGTCGGTCGAGTCGGACTCCGGCTGCCAGCGGCCGGCGGCGTCCACCTCCCCGGAGGTGGACGTCCCCGAAGCAGCGGAAGCAGCGGACGCCCCGGAGGCAGCGGACGCAGCGGACGCCCCGGAGGCAGCGGACGCGGGGGCCGCCCCGGAGGCAGCGGAGACAGCGGGCGCCCCGGAGGCAGCGGACGCGGGGGCCGCCCCGGAGGCAGCGGACGCGGGGGCCGCCCCGGAGGCAGCGGACGCCCCCAGGGCAGGGGAGGCAGCGGAGGCGGGGAAGGCAGCGGAGGAGGAGGCGGGGGATGCAGGGGAGTACGGCGTACTGGTCGGGCCTGCGGGGCTGGTCGGACCTGCGAGGCCTGCGAGGCCTGCGAGGCCTGCAAGGCCGGCGAGGCCGGTCGTGGGCGAGGTGGAGTCGGCTACGCCGTGCGGCGGGTGGTCCGGCAGGTTGGTGCGGCTGGACGCGGCGGCGGTGAGCAGCCGGCGAGCCCCGTCGTGGTCGAGGCGGTCGTCGGGGTCGCGGCGCAGCAAGCCGTCGAGGACCGGCGCGAGCGGCCCGGCGTGAGGGGCCGGGTCGGGTGGCCCGGCCGCCAGTGCGCTGAGGGTGGCCATCGCGTTGCTGCGGGCGTACGGGGAGCGGCCCTCCACGGCGGCGTGCAGGGTGGCGCCCAGCGACCACAGGTCGGCCGCCACCGTGGACACTCCCTCGGCGGCCCGCTCGGGTGCGACGTACTGCGGGGAGCCGAGCACCATCCCGGGGCGGGTCATCGCGCCGTCCCCGCCGTCGAAGGTGGCCAGGCCGAAGTCGGTGAGCATCACCCGGCCGTCGTGGGCGACGAGCACGTTCTGCGGCTTGATGTCGCGGTGCAGCACCCCGGCCGTGTGGGCGGCTTCCAGCGCGTCGAGCACGGCCAGGCCGATCTGGGCTGCGCGGGTCGGCTCGAGCGGCCCCTCGGCGTCGATGACGTCCTGCAGGGTGCGCGACGGGACGTACTCCATCACGATCCAGGGACTGCCCTCGACCTGGACGACGTCGTAGAGCCGGACCACGGCGGCGTGGTTGAGCCGGGCCGCGGTGCGCGCCTCGCGCATGGTGCGCGAGCGCAGTTCGGCTCGCTCGTGGTCGGCCAACCAGGTCGGCGGTACGACTTCCTTGACCGCGACCTCGCGGTGCAGCATCTCGTCGCGGGCTCGCCAGACCCGACCCATGCCCCCGCGGCCCACCAGGTCGAGCAGCCGGTACCGACCGGCGATCAGCACCTGCGCACGCTCCTCCTCAGCCGCTGTCCGGTGTACACCCTAACCAGCGGATCGGAGGGTACCTATAGGTCGTCCGACCCAGGGCCTGTTTCATAAGAACTGGTCGGCCTGCGGCGGGCCCGGACGGCGCCCGGCGGCGTTGCGGTTGTGTCCGGATACAACACCGGTATCCGGACACAACCGCGCCTTGCCGGATCGCCGCCCGGACTCCGCCTCGGCTCGATCGCCCTTATGAAACAGGCCCTACCTCAGCAGGCGGCGTGGTCGGCGGCGGCGAGCAGATTGCCCTCTGGAATGGCGATCCGGTCACGTCCGCCGACCAGCCGGGCGGCGGCCCGGCGGGCCTGGAGTGGGCCGTGCTCGCGGCGGGCCGTGGCGTAGCTGGCGGCGGTGCGGGCCGCGATGGCTGCCCAGCCGTACCGTTCGCCGACCATGGTGCGGGCTCGCCGGGCCACCCGCCGGGCGAAGACCTCGTCGCCGAGCAGTCGGTCGACCGCGCCCGCGAGAGCGACCGGGTCGCTGTGCGGGAACGTCACGCCGGTGACGCCGGGCTCGACGATCTCGGCGAGGCCGCCGGTACGGGCCACCGCGAGGGGCGCTCCGGCCGCCGCGGCCTCCAGGGCCACCATGCCGAACGGCTCGTAGAGGCTGGGGACCACCGTCGCGTCGGTCGCGCCGAGCACCGCCGGCAGTTGGGTGGCGTCGAGGAAGCCGGTGAAGCGGACCGTCGAGCCGAGGGCCAGCTTGCGGGCCTGGGCCTCCAATTCGGGGCGGTACGGGCCGTCACCGGCGATCACCACGCGCAGTCCGGGGTGCCGTTCGCGCAGTCGGGGTACCGCGTGCACGAGGTGCTGCACGCCCTTCTCGTAGACGAGCCGTCCGGCGTACCCGACGAGGGGGCCGTCCGCGGCGAACCGGGCGCGGGCCGACGCGACGGCGCGCGGTCGGGCCCGCCAGGCCCGGTCGTCGACGCCGTTGGGGACGACGTCGACAAGCCCGGTCGGTACGTCGAACAGCGCGCTGACCTGGTCGCGCATGTAACCCGAACAGGTGATCACCCGCGTGGAGGTTCCGCTGAGCCAGTGCTCGACGCCGTGGATGGTGCGGTTCATCTCCTCGGGCAGCCAGCCCTGGTGCCGGCCCGCCTCGGTGGCGTGGATGGTGGTGACCAGCGGCAGGTCGAGGTGTTCGGAGAGGGTGACCGCAGTGTGGGCGACGAGCCAGTCGTGGGCGTGGATGACGTCGTACGCGCCGGCCTGGGTGGCGCGCAGGGCGGTGCGGGTGAGGGTGTGGTTGAACGCCATGGTCCAGGCCAGGAGTGAGCCGGTGGCCAGGGGAAAGGCGACGGGGTCTTCGGGGGCGCGCAGGATGCGGACGCCGTCGGCGTACTCCTCCAGGGGCGCGCCCTCGGCGTGGCGCGTGACGACGGTGACCTCGTGCCCGGCGGCGGCCAGGGCGACGGACAGGGCGTGGACGTGGCGGCCGAGGCCACCGACGAGCACCGGCGGGTACTCCCACGACAGCATCAGCACCCGTAGCTGGCGGGCGGGGTGGATGTCGATCACGTGGGCATCGGGTGACATGCGGTCCCCTTTGAGTTGTCCCCGGGCGCGCGCCGACCGACACCGGAGTCGGTGTCGCCGTCGCGTCTGGATCGGGGCCAATCCTGCCGGGGCCGAGATAACCAGCGGAGACACCGCCGTTGCGGTCGTGTAAAGCGCTACTGGCCTTTTCGGCGTACCCGCAGCAACTCGGCCACCGACCACGCCTGGAACGGGCAGCCGGTCGCGGAGTGCGGCGCGACGCCGTCGGCCGTCTCACTGACCGAGCCTAGCCCATATTCGGTCAGATGGGACTCAATACCGATCAATACGTCATCGACTGACATCTTGCCCCGGCGGGCAGCGTCCACGTACGGCCCGAGCAGCCACGGCCACACCGTGCCCTGGTGGTAGCCACCGTCCCGCTCGGCCGGACCGCCCCGGTGACGTGCCACGAACTCGGGCGAATCCTCCGCGAGGCTGCGCGGCCCGAGCGGGGTGAGCAGCCCGGCCGCGATCCGGCGCAGCGCCGTCTCGTCCGGCTCCAGCGGCGCGAACGGCAACGACCAGGCGAGCAGCTGGTTGGGGCGCAGCGCGTCGTCGTCGTGCAGGGCGGCCCCACCCAGGGGGTACGCGGGCGCGGGCGCGTCCAGCACGTCGTGCAGCCACCCGGTCGGTGCCGGGAACCGTGCCCGGAACGAGGAGCTGGCCGTGCCGTGCAGTCGCCACAGCTCGCCCGCGTCCTGCCCGGCCAGCTCGGTCAACTCGGCGAGACCGGCCAGCCCGTTGATCCACAGCGCGTTGACCTCGACGGGCTTGCCCGTGCGGGGGGTGACCGGCACGCCGTAGACGCGGGCGTCCATCCAGGTCAGGGCGGTACCCGGGGCGCCCTGGGTGAGCAGCCCGTCGGTCGTGTCGACGGCGATCCCGTAGCGGGTTCCGGCGACGTGCGCCTCGACGACCCCACGCAGCGCGGGCAGCAGCTCGTCGCCGAGATCGGTGTCGCCGGTGACCGTCACGTGCCGGCTCACCGCGTGCAGGAACCACAGCGTGCCGTCGACGGTGTTGTACTCCACCCGACCGGTGTCGGCGGTGTTGGCGAGCATCCCCTCGGACAGCGTCGCCGCGTACGCCCGCAGCAGCTCCCGCCCCTCGGTCGCCCGACCCGTGCAGAGGAACAATCCCTCGTACGAGATCATCGTGTCCCGCGCCCAGGCCCCGAACCACGGGTATCCGGCCACCACGTCGACCGCCGCCTGCTGGGTGCGGACCACGAACGCGTCGGCGGCCAGCGCCAGCGTCGCGTCCAGGTCGTCGGCCGGCTTCGCCGCCGTCACCACCTGCCGGTTGCGTCGCCGAGCCGCCGCCACGATCTCGTCGGCCGGCGGCGGCTCCTCGTCCAGCGGAGCGGCCCAGGCCCGCACCGACACCGTGTCGCCGGGGCGCTCCAGCTTGCCGGCGAAGCGGCCGGCGTACCAGAGGTCCTCGTCCGGGTGCAGCCCCCGGTTGGCCTCCTCGCGGTGGTGCACGCCCAGCCACCACTGCCCCTCCGGCGTCCAGCCGGGGCCGGCGAGCCGGTAAGCGCCCTCGACCACCGCGCCGTCGCCGACGGCCTCGACCTGCGGCGTCGGGCCGTCGGCCCGCCGCTCGCCGTGCGCGTCGCGCCAGGTGCACGCGGCGGACAGCTCCAGCCGGACCGGACCGCCGGCGACCAGCCGGTGCACGACCGCCACGCAGGAGCGGCCGGGGAGCATGGCCAGTTCACGTTCGATCACGACCGCGCCGATCCGCCACCGCCAGCGGGGCAGCCCGTCGACCAGTTCGAAGCGCTCCAGCAGCTCGAAGCCGCGCGGGTCCACGTCGCCGGAGGACCACTCGTGCGCGCCGAGCCGTACCCGCGCCCCGGATGGCAGGGTGACGGCCGGGTCGAGGCTGACCAGTCCCACCTGGCGGGACGCCGGAGTGTCACCCGGCACCACCAGCAGGCCGTGGTAGCGGCGGGTCCGCAGCCCGCCGACGGTGCCCATGGCGTACCCGCCGAGGCCGTCGGGCACCAGCCACTCCCGGCTGGACGCGCTGGTCAGGTCGCCGCAGACCTGCGGACCGAAACTAATGTCGATCAACTTTCCTCCACCGCCGTCGAGGTGTAACACGCCACGGCGAGAATGGCCGCTGTGGTGAAGTACCTCGGCGGCGTCAAAGATGTGCACGTGATCACTGACGGATCGTCCTCCGACGCCTCGCCACCCGACGCTGAGCGGCTTCGGCTCGCCCAGGCCGACTCGGGGGAGCAGGACTGGCGTGCATGGGGTCCCTATCTGTCCGAACGGGCGTGGGGGACGGTACGGGAGGACTACAGCGAGCACGGTACGGCGTGGGACTACTTCCCACACGACCATGCGCGGTCCAGAGCCTACCGGTGGAACGAAGACGGGATGGCCGGCGTCTGCGATGACCGACAGACGTTCGCGTTCGCCCTGGCGCTGTGGAACGGCAAGGACCCGATCCTCAAGGAGCGGATGTTCGGCCTGGGCGGCGACGGCGGCAACCACGGGGAGGACGCCAAGGAGTACTGGTGGTACCTCGACAGCACCCCGACGCACTCCTGGATGCGCTGGCGCTACCACTACCCGCAGGCCGCCTTCCCGTACGACCAACTCGTCGCGGTGAACGCGCTGCGGGGCCGGGACGACACCGAGTACGAGCTGGTGGACACCGGCATCTTCGACGACGACAGGTACTGGGCGGTGACCGTCGACTACGCCAAGGCGTCCCCGACCGACCTGTGCATGGTGATCACCGTGGCCAACCGGGGCGACCAGGCGGCGACCCTGCACGTGCTGCCCACCCTGTCGTTCCGCAACACCTGGGCCTGGGGGCTGCCCGGCGGTGACCGGATTCCCCGGCTGACCGGTGAGGGCACCCGGCTGGTCGGTGAGCACCGGGTGCTCGGCCAGCTACTGCTGGAGGGCGACGGCGGACCGGTGCCGCTGCTCTGCGACAACGACACCAACGCCGAACGGCTCTGGGGGCTGCCGGGCCGCTCGCCGTACCCGAAGGACGGCATCAACGACCACGTCGTCAACGGCGCGCCGACGGTCAACCCCGCCCGCGAGGGCACCAAGGGGGCGCTGCACTACGTGCTCGACGTGCCGGCCGGCGGACAGCGCCAGATCCGCCTGCGGCTGACCCGTACCGCGTCGCCTCCGGCCGCCGGCCCGCCGCCTCCGGCCGACCTGCGCGACGGCTTCGAGTCCGTGGTGTGGGCCCGGCGGGCCGAGGCGAACCGCTTCTTCGCCGGCGTGATCCCGGAGGCCGCCACGGCCGACGAGGCGCTGGTGGCCCGGCAGGCCATCGCCGGGCTGATGTGGGGCAAGCAGTTCTACCATTTCGACGTCAAACGCTGGCTGGACGGCGATCCCGGCTCGACGCCACCGGCCGGCCGTCGGCACGGGCGCAACAGCGCCTGGTGGCACATGACCAGCTTCGACGTCATCTCCATGCCCGATCCCTGGGAGTACCCCTGGTACGCGGCCTGGGACCTGGCCTTCCACTGCGTGAGCATCGCCCGGGTCGACCCGGGCTTCGCCAAGGAGCAGATCCTGCTCCTGCTGCGCGAGTGGTACCTGCACCCCAACGGGCAGATCCCGGCGTACGAGTGGGCGTTCGGCGACGTGAACCCGCCGGTGCACGCCTGGGCGGCGCTCAAGGTGTTCGAGATCGACGGCGGCAAGGACTTCGAGTTCCTCGGCCGGGTGATGCACAAGCTGCTGCTCAACTTCACCTGGTGGGTCAACCGCAAGGACACCGGCGGCAACAACGTCTTCGAGGGCGGCTTCCTCGGGCTGGACAACGTCGGGCCGTTCGACCGCTCGGCGGCGCTGCCGGTGGCCGGCGTGCTGGAGCAGTCCGACGGCACCGGCTGGATGGCGATGTACGCGCTCAACCTGCTCGACATGGCCATCGTGCTGGCCGAGCACGACCGCACCTGGGTGGACACGGCCACCAAGTTCTTCGAGCACTTCCTCTACATCGCCGCCGCCGCGTACGAGCAGGGGTTGTGGGACGACGAGGACGCGTTCTTCTACGACGTGCTGCGGCTCGCCGACGGCACGAAGGTGCCGCTCAAGGTCCGCTCGGTGGTCGGGCTGCTGCCGCTGGCCGCCACCACCCGCCTCACCGCCAAGACCCTGCACCACCTGCCGGAACTGGGGGCGCGGCTGCGCTGGTTCCTCACCAACCGCCCCGAGTACGCCGAGGTCATCGGCACCCGACGGATGGGCCCGGACGGCCGCCAGCAGCGGCTGCTGTCCATGGTCGGCCAGGATCAGGTGGTACGGCTGCTCGCCCGGATGCTGGACCCCGACGAGTTCCTCTCCGACTTCGGCCTCCGTACGCTGTCCCGCGCACACCTGGACAAGCCGTTCTCGGTCAACCTCGGCGGGCAGGAGTTCTCCGTCGGCTACGAGCCGGCCGAGTCGACGAGCGGCCTATTCGGGGGCAACTCGAACTGGCGTGGGCCGATCTGGATGCCGACGAACTTCCTGCTGATCAGCGCGCTGCGCGACTATGCGGCCTTCTTCGGGGACTACCTCCAGGTGGAGTATCCGACGCGCTCGGGGGTGAAGCTCTCGCTGGACGAGATCGCCGACGACCTGTCGAGCCGGCTGATCTCGCTCTTCACCCAGGACGACTGGGGCCGCCGACCGATCTACGGCGCGGCGCGGCTGTTCCAGACCCACCCCGACTGGCGGGACCTGATCGCCTTCCCGGAGTACTTCCACGGCGACAACGGCGCCGGCCTGGGCGCCTGGCACCAGACCGGCTGGACGGCCCTGGTCGCCGACCTGATCCTCACCCTGCGCCGCTGACCGCCCCCGACCCGCGCCGCGCCGGCCCGCGCCGCGCCGGCCCGCGCCGCGCCGGCCCGCGCCGCGCCGCGCCGCGCCGGCCCGCGCCGCGCCGCAAGATCCGCGCAACTTCAGGGATGTTGCTGCATCACGGCGGCCGGAGGCAGCAACATCCCCGAAAGTGTGCGGATCTTGCGGGCGGGTTCCGTCATGATCGCGCTCGATCCTTGTTGTAGTGGTGTCCTCGGCGCGGGAGGCCACTACATCCTGGATCGAGCACGGGCGTGCGAGCACGCGAGCACGGGCGTGCGGGATGACGCGGAGGCCATGCCGGGGTCCGCCGGGACGATCACGCATGCCGGACGGGCTTGACCAACGAGCCCGAAGCGGGCGTGGTGTCAGGACCCGCGCCGGTGTTCAATGGCGCGTTATGGAGTGGACAGTGCCCATCGCCGTCGTCTTGTCGCTCGTGCTCGTGTTCCTGGTCGCGGGAGGTGGCCGTCGTTCCGACGCGGATCAGCTGGCTCGCCGGCTCGCCGTGGTCGAGCGCAAGCTGGATCTGATCATGGCGCACCTCGACATCCGCGAGCCGGAGCTCGAGGCTCCCGGGGCGGTCCTGCAAGAGCTGCTCGCCGGCCGCAAGATCCAGGCCATCAAGGCGTACCGGGAGGCGACCGGTGTCGGTTTGCGGGAGGCCAAGGACGCCGTCGAGCTGCTCGCCCGGCAGCGCGGCCTGGGCTGATTGTCGGCCCCGGTAGGCCGTCGCCGCTGCCCCCGACCCTTGCCGCGCTGCGCCGTGAGCGCCGCTGCGCCGCTGCATCGACGCAACTTCAGGGTTGTTGCTGCATCACGGCGGCTGGAGGCAGCAACTTCACCGAAAGTGTGCGGATGTCGCGGGGCGGCTCACTCGTAGCCGACGTAGATGACCAACTGGCCGTTCCTGGGTTCCGCCACCACGTAGACGGACCCGGGGTCGAACAGCTTCGGCGGCAGGTCCTGCTGCTCGGCGAGACCCATCCGCTCGGCGAGTTCCTCCGGGGACTGCCCGGCCGGGGGCGCCACCGTGACCTGCCACGAGCACCCGCCGGAGGCGCACGTCTCGCTCTGGTCGACGACTGTCGCCCCGGCGGGCACGTCCGGGATACGCCACTTCGGCGGCAACGAACCCTCGTCGCCGAACGCCCACAGAGACAGGAACCACAGGCCCCACCCGCAGGCCAGCAGGCCCACGACGCCGAGCCCGGCCACGAAGAGGCGTCGCGTGCGTCGACGTGGCGGGGTCGGCGGGGTCGGCGAGGTCATCGCGCCAGGCTAGCGAGGCGATGTGGATTTCCAGTGCATGTCAGCCGCTGAAGGACTCGGGGCCGAGCCGACCCCAGGCCACGAAGGCGGCCAGGGCGAGGTACACCGCGTTCACCGCGACGAACCTCGCCTCCCTGTAGCGCAGATGGGTGATCATCGCGCCGATCATCAGCAGGACCCAGCAGATGGCGGTGACCGGCACCAGGACCGGCGCGATGTCCAGCACCGCGGGCAGGATCAGGCCGGCGGCGGCCAGGAGTTCGAGCACCCCCAGGGTCCTGACGAAGCCGTCGCTGGCGTCCCCGGTCCACCCGCCGCCGCGGTGCGAGGCCAGCTTCTTGCGGGGTACGAACGTCTTGGTGATGCCGCCGGCCAGAGCGACCGCCGCCAGCAGTCCGGCCGCGATCCACAGCGCGATGTTCATGGAAGTTCCCTCCGGGTTGGGGTCGACCAGGAGACACCGCCGGCCCGGTGGCTGTGACGCTCCGGCGGGTGATGTGCTGCACAGGCCCGTGGTGTCACAGGTGGGGATCGACCGGTGTCGGGTGGTGGTGAACCGACGTCGAGGCCAGGAGTCGCGCATGGATCCCTTCGTGGACGCGTTCGTCACGCACCGGAACCTGCTCTTCACCGTCGCGTACGAGATGCTCGGCTCGGCGGCCGATGCCGAGGACGTACTCCAGGAGACCTGGCTGCGGTGGGCGGACGCCGACCACGCGGCGGTACGCGACCAGCGCGCCTACCTGGTCCGGATCACCACCCGCCAGGCGCTGAACCGGCTGCGGACGATCGGCCGGCGCAGGGAGTCCTACGTCGGCTCGTGGCTGCCCGAGCCGCTGCTGACCACGCCCGACGTCGCCGAGGACGTCGAGCTGGCGGAGAACGTCTCGACGGCGATGCTGCTGGTGCTGGAGACGCTCGGCCCGACCGAACGGGCGGTGTTCGTCCTGCGGGAGGTGTTCGAGGTGAGCTACGACGAGATCGCCGCGACCGTGCAGAAGAGCCCGTCCGCGGTTCGCCAGATCGCCCACCGGGCACGGGCACACGTTGCCGCACGCCGGCCGCGCGGCCCGGTCTCGGCGGCCGAGGCGCGCCGCGCGTTGGAGGCGTTCCAGCGTGCGGTCGACCTGGGCGACGTGCAGGGCCTGCTCGACATCCTGGCACCCGACGTCGTCCTGCTGGGCGACGGCGGTGGCATCAAGCAGGCGGTGCTGCGGCCCGTCGTCGGCGCCGACAAGGTGGCCCGTCTGCTGGCCTCGCGAAAGGTGGAGGTCGCCGCGCTGTCGCTGCACCCCGCCGAGGTCAACGGCTGGCCGGCGTTGATCGTCCGGTTCGACGGCGAACTCGACACCGTGCTGACGGTGCGCGTCGACGACGGTCTCGTCACCGGCCTGTACGCCGTCCGCAACCCCGAGAAGCTGGCACACATGCGGCAGGCCACCGCGTTGCGCCGTTGAACGACCGCGCAGACGTCCCGAGTGCTCGGGCGTCGGTTCGCCTCGGGACGGTAATCCGTTGGCACTATCGCTGTCGTGGTCGGACACTGCGGCAATGGGACCTACGCAGACTGCGCTGATCGTGCCGATACCTGACGCGGAGCCTGCGGTGGGGCGGTTCCGCGCGTCGCTGGACCGCGCCGCTTCCTGGGGCGTGCCCGCGCACGTGACCGTGCTCTACCCGTTCCTCCCACCGGAACGGATCGATGCGGCGGTGCTGGCGACCGTACGGGACATCGTCGCGGCGGTTCCACGGTCCGACATCTCGCTGACCCAGGTGGGCTGGTTCGGCGATGCCGTCGTCTGGCTCGCGCCGCAGCCGGACGATCTGTTCCGAGAACTCACCGCAGCGGTATGGCACCGTTTCCCCGAGGCGCCTCCATACGATGGCACGCACTCGGACGTCGTGCCGCACCTGACGATCGGTCACGACGCTGCGCGGTCGGTGCTGGAGGACGCCGCCGAGGCGGTCGCGGAACATCTGCCGCTCAGGGCGACCGTCGAGGTGGTCAGGCTCATCGCGGGAACACCGGACGTTGCCCCGTGGCGCACGGTGTGTGAGTTCCCGATGGGGACTTCTCCGGTGACGCGGAGCAGGTGAAGAGTCACCAATCCGTCACGACGCCGGTGCGGACAGTGCGGGTCGTTACGCTCGGCCGGTGTCCGTACCTGCCGAGGAGGCCACCGACCAGGAGCGACGCTTCGTCATCGTCACCGCCGCCCGTGAGCTGGCCGAAGCCGAGGGCTGGCTGGGACTGAGCGTCCGTCGGGTCGCCGAGAGGGCCACCATGGACATCGGTGATCTCTACCGGCATTTCGCCGACCAGGATGCGCTACTGGCCGCCGTCGCGGTGCACGGCTTCGCCGAGCTGGCCGCCGCGCTGACCGCGGCGCACGCCGACAACCCGTGCCCCGAACGGGCGTGGGCGGTGATGGCGGGGGCGTACCTCGACTTCGCGTACGCCAATCCGGCTGTCTACGACGCGATGCTCGCGCTGACCCCGGACCTCGCCCTCGGCGTGGCCGGGGTGCCGGCGGCGCCGAGGGCCGTCTTCGCCGCGCTGCGGGCGGCCCTGCTCCCGCTCGCGCACGGCCGCGACCCGGACTCGCTCGCGGAGGTGGGCTGGAGTCTGCTGCACGGCGTCGTCATGCTCACCCGGGGTGGTCGCCTGCGCCCGGAGGCGCAGGAGGAGCGGGAGACGATGATCACGGAGAGGCTGCTGTCGTGGCCCTGCCCGGCGAGCGGAAACCCGGTGGGTGCGGGGCAGGCGATGCCCTAGAGTCGCGTCCGCACGAGCATGATCGCGAGGAGGCCGGCATGACCGTCGACCAGGAGGCCCGCCGACGGGCGCAGGTGCTGATCTTCGACGCGGACGACACGTTGTGGGAGAACAACGTCGTCTTCGAGCGGGTGATCGACGACTTCCTGACCTGGATCGACCACCCCACGATGAACCAGGTGGAGATCCGGACCATCCTGGACGACATCGAGCGGGCCAACGCGGTCGCGCACGGGTACGGCAGCAAGGTGTTCCTGCGCAGTCTCGGCGAGTGCCTGGAACGGTTGCGTGAACGGCCGGCCACCGACGCGGAGCGCCAGGAGATCGACCGGCTGGCCCTGGCGTTGGTGGAGCACCGGGTGGAGTTGATGCCCGGCGTCGCCGAGGCCCTCGACGAGTTGGCGCAGCGGCACGAGCTGCTGCTGCTGACCAAGGGTGACCGGGAGGAGCAGCAGCGCAAGCTGGACGCCTGCGGCCTGCTGCACCACTTCGGGGCCGCGCACATCGTCGCCGAGAAGGACGTCGACACGTACCGGTGGCTGGTCCGCGAACACGGGTTCGAGCCGGCCCGGGCGTGGATGATCGGCAACTCCCCGAAGTCGGACATCCTGCCGGCGCGGGCGGCCGGTCTGAACGCGGTGTTCATCCCGAACGACAACACCTGGGTGTTGGAGCACGACGAGTTGGACCCGACCGACAACGGCGTACTGCGGCTGGCCGCCTTCCCGGATCTGCTCCGGCACTTCTGACCGTCGAACCCGAACAGCGTCGGCGATCATGGTCGCGTTACGCGTACCTGCCGCTTTTTGCCCTTGAGATCAGTCACGCTCTGACCGGCCCGGCGACGCTTGTCCGGCCCGGCGCGATCCGCCTAGCCTGGGCCGGCGTTCGCGGCCTTTCGGGGTGTGCCGGGGACGCACCGGCGTCCGGCAGGCGGGCACCGTGGAGCTGAGTGCAGGGCGGCCCGGGCCTCCCCACCGAGCCGCGTGGCGTCGTGCCACGCCTACGCGCGTGGTGAAATGCCTGAGCTGTCCGCTCCCCCGTCGGACGGCCGGGGGTCAGGGCCGGGTAGTTGCGGACCCGGTCCTGACCCGGCCACCGGAGATCGCTGTGCCTAGGCGCGGTGCCGGCCGTCGCCGGCGTGGTGGGTGTCCGGCTCTCCCTCGCCGCCGCGGACGATCGAGATCGCCACGCGGCAGAACTCGTCCATGTCCGGGTTGAAGCCGGCCGCGATGTCGGGGTGCAACCCAGATCGGGTCTCGTCCAACAGCCGCTGGCACACCTGCTCGACCGGTTCACCAGCGTAGCTGGCTCGAATTCGGTCGGTGGCTGCCTGGAGAGCCGAGGTCAGCTGGTCCTCCAACGGGCCGCGCAGCTTCTGTTGCACAGGATCGAGCCCGCGTGGGTCGAGCGTGACATGTGGCTCCGACATCGGTGCTCCCTTCGTCGGCGTCCGCGATACCCCACCGCGGCCGTCGGTCAAACGCCGGTCGGTACGGCGGCGACCCGCACCTGGTAGGAGAAGTCCTCCGCCGGCTCCTCGTGGTACGACAACCGGCGGATCTGCCGGTCGTCGTCGTAGAGGGCGACGTCCACCAGGACGCCGAGATGCGCCAGGCCGATGGTGGCGACGCGCTTCTTGTCCTGGAGTACCGCGCAGACGCCACCGAGCAGCGTGCTGGCGTCGGACGTACGGTGCCCGGGCGGGCACCGCAGAATCACGTCCACCTCGATCGGCCCGGGCAGTGGCGTCCAGCCGGTGCGCTGGGCCGCGCCGAGGGCGGCCTGGAGCAGGGTGCGGACCCTCGTCGCCTGCCGGTGCCCGGCGGCGAAGATGGACAACGCTTCGGTCTTGACCGGTGGCAGGCCGCTCACCTCGAACGTCAGGGCGAGAGCGCGGGTGTCCTGCACGGCGGCACCTCCCTCATTGGGACGATCCTGCCGAACCGGTGCGGTGGCGCAGGGACGTTCCCGCGATAACCAACCGATCGGGCAGGCTGGGTCGGCCGGAGGCGTGTCGACGTCGGCGGCGAACGCGCTGGCTGCGGCGCTGGGAAAGACGCTAGTGCAGACCGCCCGCGCTCGGTAGTCGGTCGTTCACCCGGTGGTCGGCGGCGAAAAGGCGCAGAACTCGTTGCCCTCCGGGTCGGCCAGCACCCACCAGTACGCCCTGTCGACCGGCTCGCGTAGCAGCGTCGCGCCAGCGTTCAGCAGGGCGGTCGGCTCCGGGGCCACCATCTCGACGTCCCAGTGCATCCGGTTCTTGACGGCCTTGGGCTCGTCGACCCCGTCGAACACCCAGGCCTCCCAGGGAAAGCCGGCGGCGTCGTGCAGCGACGCGGTGTTCGGGCCGGAGGCGGTCGTACCGCCGAGCAGGCCGGCCCACCAGGCCGCCTGAGCGGCCGGGTCGACAGCGGCCACCACCAGCTCGACCGGGCCGGGGTGAGCCTCGTCGCCGGCCGGGAGCACGCAGAACTGGTTGCCCTCCGGGTCGGCCAGCACCCACCTGTCGACGTCGCCGTCGGGCTCGCGCACCGCCCGCGCGCCGGCCGCGAGGAGCGCCGCCGGGTCCGCGTCCGCCAGGCGCACATCCAGGTGTACGCGAGTGCTGCCGACCCGGGGCTCGGGCACCCGGTTCACCCAGATCGACTCGGCGTCCGAGCGCGCCGAGCGGGGGTCGAGCCGGGTGTCGCCGTCACCGGCGTCGGCGACGTCGGCGTCGAGCACCCGCGCCCAGAAGCCGCCCAGGGCGAGCGGGTCGACGGCGTCCAGACAGAGGTCCTTGAAGCGTGCGATCACCGTCCCAGCATGCCCGACCCGGGGCTGACCGTGGGGCAAGCGCCACGCCCGCCGGAGCCAGTGCGGCACAAAGCCCCGCTCGCCGCACGGAGCCCCGGTGGATCAAGATCGACCGGCGCCCGACCGCGATCTTGCACTTTCTGTGCCGACATAGGCCGCATTCCAGGCTTTTCGACGACCGGAACTGCAAGATCGGCGCGGGCGGCCGGGGCGGGGACGGGGACGTCGGGGTGACGTGCAGGGTGCCGCCGTCGCGGTGCTTGGTGTCGCGGACCAGCACGACGTGCGGCAGGTTGTCGGCGACCTCGACGCAGGAGCCGCCGTTGCCGCCCGACCGTGTCGACTTGCGCCACTGCGGGTCGTCGACGTGTCGACGAACTGCGCGGTGAGCTGGTTGTCGGCGTGCGCCACCCGCTCGCCGTCCGGCATCTCGGCGAGCTTCCTCTCGTGGGCGCGAGCCCGGGGCTGACGCTGTCGGTCGGGACGGGCAAGATCCGCGCAGTTTCGGTGATGGTGCTGCCTCCGGCCGCGCGAAGGCAGCAGTTTCCGGGATGTTGCGCGGATCGTGGGGGTGCTCGTCCTGCCCGTTGCGGGCAGGTTTCGTGGCTCGGCGAGCGGGGCAGTGTAGCCGCACGGAGTATCCGAGCGGAGCGTTTCCGCAGCTCCTCGGCTCGGAGGAAGCTCGCCGTGCGCCGGGGCACGGATGCCCTCCCCGGTCTGTTGCGCCAAGGAAGGGGGAGGGCGATGACGGACCCCGAAACGGCTCGACACCGACGCCGGCCGGTTGGACGGCTCGGCGCGGCGGCTGCCGCGTTGGCGTTGGTCGCGCCGCTGGCCGCGTGCGGCGGCGGCGAGAGTGGCGGCCCACCGACGCTCAACCTGTACTACCCGCCGGAGCAGAACCTGCAGAAGGTCGTCGACGACTGCAACACGCAGGCGAAGGGGCGGTACGAGATCGCCTACCGGGTGCTACCCCGGCAGGCCGACGACCAGCGGGTGCAGATGGTCCGCCGGCTCGCCGCCGAGGACACCGGAATGGACATCCTCGGGCTGGACGTCACCTGGACCCAGGAGTTCGCCAGCGCCGACTGGATTCGTGAGTGGACCGGTCAGGACAAGAGCGAGGTCGAGCAGGGCACCCTCGCCGGGCCGCTGGAGACCGCCCGCTACGAGGACAAGCTCTACGCCGCGCCGAAGAACACCAACGTGCAGCTCCTCTGGTACCGCAAGGACCTGGTGCCGCAGCCGCCGACCACCTGGGACCAGATGATCACGGCGGCCCGGCAACTCAAGGACCAGGGCAAGCCGTACCAGGTGCTGACCATGGGCGCGCAGTACGAGGGCCTGGTCGTCCTCTACAACACGCTGGCCGAGAGCGCGGGCGGAAAGGTCCTCTCCGACGACGGCAAGAAGGCCGTGATGGACGACGGCACGGTCCGGGCGCTGGAGCAGTTGCAGCGGTTCGCCACGTCGGGCGTGACCTCACCGTCGTTCAGCAACGCCACCGAGGACCCGGTCCGGTTGGAGTTCCAGTCCGGCGCCGGCGCGTTCCAGGTGAACTGGCCGTTCGTCTATCCGGCCCTGCAGGAGGCCAACCCGGAGCTGGCCAAGCAGGTCGGCTGGGCCCGCGTGCCGGGCGTCGACGAGGGCACCCCCAGCAAGGTCACCATCGGTGGGGTGAACCTGGCCGTCAGCTCGTACTCGAAGCACCCGGAGCTGTCGTTCGAGGCCGCGCGGTGCCTGCGCAGCGCGGAGCACCAGAAGTTCTCCGCGATCAACGACGGCGTGCCACCGACCATCGAGGCCGTCTTCGACGAGCCCGAGATGACCGAGGCGTACCCCATGAAGGACACCATCCTGGAAGAGCTGAAGGACCCGGCGACGCGGCCTCTGACGCCGGCCTACCAGAGCATCTCCACAGTCATGTCGGCGCTCCTGTCGCCGCCGTCCGGTATTCGTCCGCAGCAGACCGCCGACGAGCTGCGCGACGCCATCGCCGACGCCCTGGAGTCGAAGGGGGTGCTGCCATGACCCGGCCCGCCACCACGCAGACACCGGAGAGGACCGACGGCCAGCGTGCCGCGGTGCCCACCCAGCGAGGCAGCCGCCGCAAGGCGCCGCTGAGCGAGAACAAGAAGGCCGAACGTCGACTCGGCTGGCTGCTCTGCGCGCCCGCCGCCCTGGTGATGGTCGCGGTCACCGCGTACCCGATCGTCTACTCGGTCTGGCTGTCGTTGCAGCGCTACGACCTGCGCTTTCCCGACCAGCGCGAGTTCATCGGGCTGGAGAACTACGTCACCGTGCTCACCAACGAGTTCTGGTGGACGGCGTTCGGGGTGACCACGCTGATCACGGTGGTCACCGTGGCCGTCGAGCTGGTGCTCGGCATGGGACTGGCGCTGATCATGCACCGTACGCTCGTCGGGCGGGGCATCGTCCGTACCTCCGCGCTCATCCCGTACGGCATCGTCACGGTGGTCGCGGCCTTCTCCTGGCGGTACGCCTGGACGCCCGGCACCGGCTACCTGGCCGACCTGTTCAGTGACGGCGCGCCCCTCACCGAGCGGGCCAGCTCGCTGGCGATCATCATGTTGGCCGAGATCTGGAAGACCACGCCGTTCATGGCGCTGCTGCTGATGGCCGGGCTGGCCCTGGTGCCGGACGACCTGCTCAAGGCCGCCTCCACCGACGGCGCGACGGCCTGGCAGAAGTTCACCAAGGTGATGCTGCCGGTGATGAAGCCGGCGATCCTGGTCGCGCTGCTGTTCCGCACCCTGGACGCGTTCCGGGTGTTCGACAACATCTTCGTCCTGACCGCCGGCGGCAACGAAACGTCGTCGGTGTCGATGCTCGCCTACAACAACCTGCTGCGGGGTCTCAACCTCGGCATCGGCTCGACGATGTCGGTGCTGGTCTTCATCACGGTGGCGATCATCGCCTTCGTCTTCGTGAAGCTGTTCGGCACCGCTGCCCCCGGCAGCGACGATTCCGAGAGGCGCTGACATGGCTGCGGAAACCACCACCCGGGCGAAGCTGCGCTGGGGCCTGCTGGACATCCTCGTGGTCGTCTTCGCGCTGGTCCCGGTGCTGTGGATCGCCTCGCTGTCGTTCAAGACGCCGGCCACCCTCACCGACGGGAGGTTCTTCCCCCGGGAGTGGACGCTGGACAACTACCGCACGATCTTCGACACCGACCAGTTCGTGCGGGCACTCGTCAACTCCATCGGCATCGCGCTCATCGCCACCCTGATCGCGGTGGTGCTCGGGGCGATGGCCGCGTACGCGATCAGTCGCCTGGACTTCCCGGGCAAGCGGCTGCTGGTCGGCATCTCGCTGCTGATCGCGATGTTCCCGCAGGTGTCGCTGGTGTCGCCGCTGTTCGAGATCGAACGGCAGGCCAGGATCTTCGACACCTGGCTCGGGCTGATCCTGCCGTACATCACCTTCGCGTTGCCGTTGGCGATCTACACGCTGTCGGCGTTCTTCAAGCAGATCCCGTGGGACCTGGAGAAGGCGGCGAAAATGGACGGCGCGACGCAGGCGCAGGCGTTCCGGCGGGTGATCGCCCCGCTGGCCGCTCCCGGCCTGTTCACGACGGCGATCCTGGTCTTCATCTTCTGCTGGAACGACTTCCTGTTCGCCATCTCGCTGACCTCCACCGAGCGGTCCCGCACGGTGCCGGCGGCGTTGTCGTTCTTCACCGGCGCGTCACAGTTCGAGGACCCTACCGGGGCGATCTGCGCCGCCGCCGTGGTGATCACCGTGCCCATCATCCTGTTCGTCCTCTTCTTCCAGCGCCGCATCGTGTCCGGCCTGACCTCCGGCGCAGTCAAGGGATAGGTGAGTAGTCATGGCTGACATCGTGCTCGACAAGGTGAGCAAGAGTTTCCCGGACGGGACGGTCGCCGTGCGGGACGTCGACCTGGAGATCGCCGACGGTGAGTTCGTGATCCTGGTCGGCCCCTCGGGCTGCGGAAAGTCCACCACCCTCAACATGATCGCCGGCCTGGAGGACATCAGCTCCGGCGAACTGCGCATCGCCGGCAAGCGGGTCAACGACAAGGCCCCCCGGGACCGGGACATCGCCATGGTGTTCCAGTCGTACGCGCTCTACCCGAACATGACCGTCCGGGAGAACATGGCGTTCCCGCTGCGCCTGGCGAAGCTCGACAAGGAGACGATCAACTCCAAGGTCGACGAGGCCGCGAAGGTGCTGGAGCTGACCGCGCTGCTGGACCGCAAACCCGCGAACCTCTCGGGTGGCCAGCGGCAGCGGGTGGCGATGGGCCGGGCGATCGTCCGCCAGCCCAAGGCGTTCCTCATGGACGAGCCGCTGTCCAACCTCGACGCGAAGCTGCGCGTGCAGATGCGTACGGTGGTGTCCCGGTTGCAGAAGCAGCTGGGCACCACCACCGTCTACGTCACCCATGACCAGACCGAGGCCATGACCCTCGGCGACCGGGTAGTGATCATGCGGGGTGGCGCGGTGCAGCAGGTCGGCCCGCCGCAGGAGCTGTACGACCGCCCGCGCAACCTCTTCGTGGCCGGTTTCATCGGCTCCCCGTCGATGAACTTCCTGCACGCCGCCGTGCAGGACGGCAGCCTGCGTACCGCCCTGGGTGACGTGCCGCTCGACGACCGGGTCCGCCGGGAGTTGGAGGCGGCCGACGCGCCCCGCGAACTGATCCTCGGCATCCGTCCCGAGCACTTCGAGGACGCCGAACTGATCGACGACGACACCCGCCGCCGGGGCCTGGAGTTCGAGGCGCCGGTGGAGATCGTCGAGTCGATGGGCTCGGACAAGTACGTCTACCTCACCGTGGAGGGTGAGCGGGCCACCGCCGCCGAGCTGGAGGAGTTGGCCGCGGACGCGGGCGCGGGTGACTTCGCCGGCGGCGGCGGCAACCTGGTCACCCGGCTGTCCGCCGAGTCCGGCGCGACCGAGGGCGATTCCCGCCGAGTCTGGTTCAACCTGGAGAAGATCCACCTGTTCGACCCGTCCACCGGCCGCAACCTGACCCTGCACGAGGACTGAACCCCGACCCCCGACCCCCCGAACCCGAACCCCCGCCCCCTGCTCTCGCCGATCTTGCACTTTCTGTCGTCGACATAGGTGAAATGCCCTTTAGGTCGCCACAGAAAGCGCAAGATCGGCGAGAGCAGGGGGTGGGGGTGAGGGCGCGGGGGTGAGGGGGTGGGGGTGGGGGCGGGGGCGCGGGGGTGGGCTGCGGCTTGTGGCTGGGCGTGGCAGGGTGGGCGAAGGTTGTGGTGTTGGCGGGGAGCGGGGGACTGATGGATCGGCGACTTGTTGCGTTGGCCACCGCGCACGGTGTGTCCACCTGGTACGAGGACTGGCGACACCGCCGCGTCGAGGTCGCCCCGGAGACCGTCGTGGGTGTTCTCGGCCTGCTCGGCGTGGACGCCACCAGCCCCGCCGCGATCGCGGACGCGCTCGCCGCCGCCCGAGCGGTGGACCGGACCACGCTGCCGCCGACAGTGGTGCTCACCGAGGGCAAAACCCGCGCCCTGCCCGGCCCGGGCGTGGTGTCCCTGGAGGACGGCGGCCGACGGGCGGTCGACGGCGAGCTGCCCGGGGACCTGCCGCTGGGCTGGCACCGACTGGCCTGCGACGGCCGGGACGTGACCCTCGTCGTGGTGCCCCGGCGGCTGCCGGTGCCCCCGCGCACCTGGGGCTGGATGCTCCAGCTCTACGCGCTCACCTCCGAGCGGTCCTGGGGCATGGGTGACCTCGGCGACCTGGCCGAGTTCACCGAGTGGGCGGGAGCGACGGGCGCCGGGCTGGTGCTGCTCAACCCGCTGCACGCGGTCGGGCCGGCGCACCCGGTGGCCGCGTCGCCGTACTCGCCGGCCAGTCGACGCTTCGTGAACCCGCTCTACCTGCGCGTCAGTGACACCGCCGCGTACGCCTCGGCCGACCCGGCGACCCGGGCGGTGGTCGACGCGTTGCGTCCGGACCGTGGCGACCTGATCGACTACGACGAGGTGTGGACCGCCAAACGGCGCGCGCTGGAGCTGCTGCACCCGTACGCCCAGCCGGTTGACCTCGCCGCGGACCCGGCGCTGACCAGCTTCGCCACCTGGTGCGCGCTGGCCGAGCGGCACGGCAACGACTGGCGGGCCTGGCCGGCGGAGCTGCACCACCCGGACGCCCCGGCGGTCGCCGAGCAGCGTCGCGAACTCGCCGACCGGGTGGCCTTCCACGCCTGGCTGCAACACCTGTGCGACGAGCAACTCGACGCCGTGACGGCGGCAGCCCGCTCGGCCGGCATGCCGGTCGGCGTGGTGCACGACCTCGCCGTCGGCATCGACCCGGGCGGCGCGGACGGCTGGCAGCTCGCCGACGTCCTGGCCCAGGGGGTACGGGTCGGCGCGCCGCCGGACGACTTCAACCAGCTCGGTCAGGACTGGGGGCTCGCCGCGTGGCGACCGGACCGGCTCGCCGAGACCGGGTACGCGGCGTACCGGGACATGCTGCGGCGGACCCTGCGGCACGCGGGCGGCCTGCGCGTCGACCACGTCGCCGGCCTGTGGCGACTGTGGTGGGTGCCGCCGGGCGCCGGCGCGGCCGAGGGCACCTACGTGCGCTACGACGCCGAGGCGATGCTCGGCATCCTGGCCCTGGAGGCGCACCGGGCCGGCGCGGTGGTCGTCGGCGAGGACCTGGGCACGGTCCAACCCGCGGTGACGCGTGGCCTGCGGGGGCGCAACATGCTCGGGTCGACCGTGCTGTGGTTCGCGCGGGACGACGACGGCGCGTTCACCCCGCCGGCCCGTTGGCCGCGCAACGCCCTCGCCACGATCTCCACGCACGACCTGCCGACCGCCCCGGGCTTCCTGACCGGCGAGCACGTGCGGGTACGCGACGAGTTGAAACTGCTCGGCACCGATGTGGCCGTCGAGCGCGCCCGGGCCGCCGCCGACCGTGAGCGGCTGCTGGCGATGCTGCGCGACGAGGAACTGCTGCCCGAGGCGCCCGACGCCGGGGCGGTGGCCGACGGTGAGCCGGACGACGGTGACGTGGTGGTGGCGATGCACGCCGCGCTCGCGGCCAGCCCGGCGCGACTGCTCGGCGTGTCCCTCTACGACGTGCTGGGCGAGGTGCGCCAGCCCAACATGCCGGGCACGGTGGACGAATATCCGAACTGGCGGCTGCCGCTGCCGGCGAGCGTGGCACAGATCCGGACGGACCCCGGCGTGACCCGGATCGTCGACCTGCTCACCGCCGCCCGTCCTCGGCGCACCTCCCCCGACCGAGCCGGCCGGCGGACCAGCGCCGACCCGGCGGGGGAGTAGCCCGCCCGCTCAGGTCGCCCAGTCGAACCGCGGCGGCAGTCCGAGGAAGTCGGCGTACCGCGTCAGCGCCCGCTCGACGTCGGTCCGTCCGCCGGCGGTCAGCGGCGTCAACGGCCGTACCGTCAGGGTGACGGCCTCGCGGCCGGCCTTGCGCTTCCACACTCCCACCACCCGGCCGGCGCGAACCACGGTGGCCTGGAAGATGCCGTTGTTGCCGGGCACCACGGCCGCCCGGTGCGCGGTGTCGAGCATCAACGTGCGGTCCCGGTAGCCGAGGAGGTACTCGTCGAAGCCCGGCAGCGCCACCACACCGACCGCCGGGACGCGCGGGGTGTCGGCCAGCGCCGCGTCCACGTACATCGGCTCGCCGTCGACACGTACCGTGCCCAGCAGGTCGTCGGCGGCGGCCAGGCCGCGCCGCGCGTCGGTCAGGGTGAGGCCGCTCCAGCCGGCGAACTCGCGGTCGGTGACCGGTCCGTGGCCCCGCACGTAGCGGTGGGCGAGCAGCGCCAACGCCTCGTCCCGCTCCGGCCTGCGTTGCTCCGGCGCCCACTCGTCGAGCAGGACGAACGTCTGCTCGGTGCCGACGTTGGGCGCCACGCAGGTCACCCCACGCACGCTCGCGTACCAGAGCAGGTGGTAGCCGCGCTGGCCGTCGGTGCCGATCCCCGCCGCGCGCAGAGTGGCGAGGCACTGCGCCCGGGTGAGCCGGCCGCCCCCGGCCAACGCTGCGCCGAGCACGTCGAGCGCCCGGGCCTCGTCGGCCTCGGTCAGCCCGAGCTGCGCCCGCCGGGTCGCCGAGCCGGACATCGCGCGGACGCCGGTCAGCTCCAGCATCCACCGGGTGTCGGCGGGCGGGACGAGGTGCACGGTGCCGCGCATCGGCCAGGTGCGCAGCGCTTCGCGGCGCTCCAGCGCGGCCTGTACGTCGGCCACGGTCGACCCCGGCAGCCGGGCGCCCAGCGACCACAGGCCGCTCGCCAGATCCTGCGCCTGCATCGCGCCGAACCACTCGACCACCTCGGCGACGGTGCCGGGCCGGGTGGCGGGATGCGGTCGCAGCAGCAGGCTCGTCATCCGCAGTGCCAGCGCTTCGGCCGCGCTGAGGTCGGCAGGCATCGCGACGTCCCCTCTCCGGTGGTCGGAGCCCGTCAGCGTAGGCCAGGACCGGGCGTCTCCAGTTGCCCTCCAGAGTGTCGCGTTAGCGTCAGGATCGCCGACCACAGCCACCGGAACGAGGACAGCCATGAGCAGTGACGCCTCCGACGAGACCGAACCACCGCGGCACCCGTTGCCGCCCTTCACCGACCAGAGCGCGCGGATCAAGGTGCAGGCCGCCGAGGACGCCTGGAACACCCGCGACCCGCAGCGCGTTGCCGCCGCCTACACACCCGAGAGCGTGTGGCGCAACCGGTCGACGTTCGTCACGGGTCGCCGGGAGATCGAGGAGTTCCTGACCGACAAGTGGGAGCGCGAACGCGAGTACGCGCTGCGTAAGCAGCTCTGGGCGTTCCACGAGAACCGCATCGCCGTACGGTTCCAGTACGAGTGGCACGACGCCACCGGCCAGTGGTGGCGGAGCTACGGCAACGAACAGTGGGAATTCGACGCCCGCGGTTACCTGGCCCGGCGTGAGGCCAGCATCAACGACGTACCCATCACCGTCGAGGAGCGTCGCATCTTCGGCCCGAGGGCGACCGGGGACGACTCCGACCTGCCGCTTCGCTGACCTGACCTGCGGCCCGCGCCTGGATCGCGCCCACAGATCGTGGCGACACGAGGCGTAACGGTGACCGTCGTGGGAATGCCGCCGGCCGGAAGTACGCGCGCCGCGCGTACGGAAGGGAGTCTCATGACTGCCGCAAGCGAGCCGGCCCAGGGTGCCGGCGTACCGGCCGATTCTCGGGCCCGTCGGGCGTCCACCGGCGCCAAGACCAGCGCGGCCGCCACTTTCGCCCTGGTCTTCGGGGTTGCCGGCCTGTTCAGCGTGCTGACCGCCATCCTCGCCTGGCTGGGGCTGGTGCTCGGCATCATCGGCATCGTCCTCGGCATCGTCGGGCTGAAGATGGCCCGCCGACCGGGTGTGACCGGCCGGGGCGTGTCCATCGGTGGCCTGGTGCTGAGCATCCTGGCGGTCCTGATCGGCCTGGGCCTTGCCGCGGGCATCACCACGTTCGTCAACAACGAGAACGCGGTGGACCGCCTCCAGACCCAGGTCAACAACCTGCGGGACAAGCTCGACTGACACCGGTCCCGGCGTGTGGGGGGCCAGGGCGTGCCACTGGCCCCCCAGTAGGGTGGACGGCGTGCTCCGCCAGGTCACCGCGATCCGCTACGTCACCCCACTGCGGGAGGGTGGCTCGCTGCCGGGCGTCGTCGAGGCCGACGACCTCGGCACGTACGTGGCGAAGTTCTCCGGCGCGGGGCAGGGGCCCAAGGCGCTCGTCGCCGAGGTGATCTGCGGCGAGCTGGCCCGCCGGCTGGAGCTGCGGGTGCCGCCGCTGGTGGTCCTCGACATCGACCCGGTGATCGGGCGGGCGGAGCCCGACCAGGAGGTGCAGGAGCTGCTGCGCAACAGCGGCGGCGCCAACCTCGGGATGGACTTCCTCCCGGGTGCGCTCGGCTTCGACCCGGTGGCGCACCCCGTCGATCCGCTGCTGGCCTCGCGGGTGCTGTGGTTCGACGCGTACGTGGAGAACGTCGACCGGAGCTGGCGCAACCCGAACCTGCTCGTCTGGCACCGGGAGCTGTGGCTGATCGACCACGGTGCCGCGCTCTACTTCCACCACAACTGGCCGCGCGCCGAGGCCGCCGTGCACCGCGCCTTCCGGGCCGAGGACCACGTGCTCGCGCCGTACGCCGACCGGGTCGCCGAGGCCAACGGCGAACTGGCCGCCCGGGTCACCCCGGACCTCCTGCGGGAGGTGCTGGCTCTGGTGCCGGCCCAGTGGCTGACCGCCGCCGACTTCGACTCGGGCGACGCGGCGCGCGAGGCGTACGTGGCGCACCTGTCGCGGCGGGTCGCCCGTCCGGCGGACTGGCTACCGGCGGGGAGCGTGGCGTGAGGCATCCGTTCGAGTACGCCGTCATCCGGCTGGTGCCCCGCGTGGAGCGCGGCGAGCAGATCAACGTGGGAGTGCTGCTCTACTGCCAGCAGCGTGACTTCCTGGCCGCGCGGACGCACCTGGACGCCGACCGGGTGCGCGCCCTCGCGCCCGACGTCGATCTGCCGGCGGTGGCCGCGGTGCTGGATTCTCTGGACAGGACCTGCTCCGGTGACGGGCCGGCCACCCGGATGCGGCTCGGCGAGCGGTTCCGGTGGCTGGCCGCGCCGCGCAGCACGATGATCCAGGCCGGGCCGGTGCACACCGGCCTCACCGTCGACCCGGCGGCCGAGTTGGACCGGCTGATGGTGGCGCTGGTCCGCTGAGCGGGCAGTGACCCCTGATCGCGCTGCGCCAGCGCCGTTGCCGGCGGAGCGCGATCCCCCGTTCAGGCGCCGGTGCCAGGGGGGCGGCGGGATCGCGCGCCGGCACCGGTTGGCCTCAGGATCGTCGTCCGCGCGGGCGACCGGATCGGAACGTCCGGGAACTTGCGGAAAACTTGAGACCGGACGGCCGGAAGCCACCAATCTGTCGTTTGTCGCCGCGCCCCAGGGGTAGTCGCGGGAGCCGACCCGAGACGAGAAGGGGACACATCTGATGGCTGCCCAGACGAAGGTGGCGGTGATTTACTACAGCGCCACCGGCATCACCTACCAGATGGCGCAGGCCGCGTGTGAGGCCGCCGGGGAGGCCGGTGCGGACGTGCGCCTGCGCAAGGTGCGCGAGCTCGCACCGGACGAGGCGATCCGCTCGAACTCCGGTTGGCAGGCGCACCACCTGGACACCCAGGACGTTCCCGAGGCGATGATCGACGACCTGGCGTGGGCCGACGTGGCGCTCTTCGGATCGCCCACCCGGTACGGCATGATCGCTGCCCAACTGAAGCAGTTCATTGACACCACCGGACCGCTGTGGGCGCAGGGCGCGCTGGCCAACAAGGTCTACGCGGCCTTCACCTCCACGGCGACGTCGCACGGTGGGCAGGAGACCACGCTGACGTCGCTCTTCAACGTCTTCTACCACTGGGGCGGTGTCGTGGTGCCCCCCGGTTACACGGACTCCAGCCAGTTCATCGCCGGTAACCCCTACGGCGCGTCGCACACCAGCAACAACGGAGAGATCGCACCGGACGCGGTGGCGCTGGAGGCCTGCGGCCTCACCGCCCGCCGGGCAGTGCTGATCGGCACCGCGCTCAAGCAGGGCCTGGGCGGCTGACGAACGGGCGACCGGTGGCACGGGCGGGGGGCTCTCGGCCCGCTCGCACCACCGGTCGCCCCAGCCCTACCCCGCGACGGTGGTCCCCATACCGGACGAGCCGCGGCTAGGCGTGGTGGGCCGCGCGCGACGCCGGCAACAGGTCGGCCAGCAACTCGGTCAGCACGGTCACCCCGTCCGGGCTGAGCACCGACTCCGGGTGGAACTGCACCCCGGCGAAGCCCTGCCCGCGCAGGGCGTGCACGGACCCGTCGCGTACGTCCCGGGCCAGCTCCACCGTCCCGTACGCGGTGTCCAGCCGGTCCATCTCGGCGCGGGCGGTGAACGAGGAGTAGAAGCCCACCCGGCGGGACCGACCGAACAACGCGACCTCCCGTTGCAGCCCCTGATAGGGCGCGTCCCGGCGGTGCAGGCGCAACCCCAGCAGTCCGGCCAGCACCTGGTGCCCGAGGCAGACAGCGAGGGTGGGCCGGCCGGTCGCCAGCAACTCGTCCAGCAGTTCCCGCAGCGCCGCCATCTTCGGATCGTCCGGGCTGCTCGGATCACCCGGCCCGGGACCGGCCACCACCAGGTCGTACCCGTCCAGCGGGCCGCCTTCGTGCCACGGACGTAGCGTGACGGCGAGACCCAGCGCGCCCAGTTGGTGTGCCAACATGCCGGTGAAGGTGTCCTCCGCGTCCACGATCAGCGCCCGCAGACCGACCAACCCCGGCAGGCCGGGCGCGTCCGGCGCCCGCTGGTCCAGCCAGAACCGGGCCAGCGGCGTGTTACGCGCGGCGAGCGCGTCGCGTACCTCCGGGTCGTCGGCCAGCCGCACGACCGGCCCGCGCTCGCCGACGGACGCCGCCGGGCCCAGGCCGAGCGCGGCCAGCACCCCGGCCGCCTTGGCGTGGGTCTCGGCCACCTCGCCGGCCGCCGTCGAATGCCGGACCAGGGTGGCCCCCACCGGCACCCGCAGGCGGCCGGCGCCGGAGATCTCGGCGGTACGGATCAGGATCGGCGCGTCGAGCGTCTGCCGGCCCGCGTCGTCGTGACCGAGCAGCGCCAGCACGCCCGCGTAGTAGCCCCGACCCCGGCGCTCGTGCCGCGCGATGACCCGACAGGCGTTCTCCATCGGACTGCCCGTCACGGTGGGCGCGAACATCGTCTCCCGCAGCACCTCCCGCACGTCGCGGGTGCCCCGCCCGGCGAGCAGGTACTCGGTGTGGGCCAGGTGCGACATCTCCTTGAGGTACGGGCCGATGACCTGACCGCCGTGCTCGGCGACGGTCGCCATCATCTTCAGCTCCTCGTCGAGCACCATGTACAGCTCCTCGATCTCCTTCGGGTCGGCGAGGAACCGCAGGAGCGCCGACCGGTCCGGGGTGCCGCCGGCCGGTCGGAAGGTGCCGCTGATCGGGTTCATCATCACGAGCCCGTCGTCGACGCTGACGTGCCGTTCCGGGCTGGCGCCGACCATGGTCCGGGTGCCGGTGTGCACCACGAACGTCCAGTAGGCGCCGCGCTCGGCGACCAGCAGCCGGCGCAGCGCGGCCAGCGCGGCGACCAGCGGCGCACCCTGCACGGTGGCGTGCAGGGTGCGGTGGATGACGAAGTTGGCGCCCTCGCCGCGACCGATCTCGTCGGTGAGCACCTGCTGCACGATCCGCGCGTACTCCTCGTCGCTGACGTCGAACGCGGCGTCCCGGGTGCGGACCGGCTCGTCGGGCAGCGCGGCCAGGGCCTCGGCCAGCGGAATCCGCCCGTGCTCGCGGATCTGGAGGCACTCCAGCGGCGCGTCGTCGTCGACGCAGGCGAAACCGCGCTCGGCGATCTGCCGGTACGGAACCAGGGCCAACGTCTGCGCCCCGGGCGCGCCCGGGGGCAGCGGGATGTCGGCCAGCCGGTCGACGACGGCGACGGGGCCGGTGAAGAGTTCCAGGTCGTCGGCGCCCTCGCGGCGCAGCAGCGCGAAGGGGCCGGGGTCGTCGCCGCGGGAGATGGCGGCGAGCAGGTCGGTCAGGCTGGTCATCGTGGTCTCCGTGGATGCCGGGTGCCGCCAGCGTGGGCGGCCATCCGGGCCGGAGATCCGGCGGCCGCCTCGATGGCGGCCGCGTGGGTGAAGCTACGCGCGGGGGGTGGCCGCCGGGTCGGCGGGCCACCAGGAGGTCGGGTGCGCGAGCATGCGGTTCACCTTACGCGGTGACGGCCCGACCCGGGACCCCTTCGGACGTACGGGTGTGCCGGGGCGGACCACGGTCCGCGCCAGGCCGGCACCGGGTAACTTGACCGGCGATGAACATTCTCGCACTCGACCTGGGCACCTCCTCCGTACGCGGGCTGGTGCTGGACGGGGCAACCCGCCCGCTGCCCGGCGCCCTGGCCCGGCGGAAGGTCCGACTCGCCATCGGGGACGACGGCACCGGCACCCTCTCCGGACCCGACTACCTCGCCTGCCTCATCGAGTGTCTGGACGAGCTGGCCGAGGCGGGGCACCTGCACGACGTCGACATGGTGGCGACGTCCGCGCAGTGGCACTCGGTGCTGCCGCTCGACCGCGACGGCACTCCGCTGGGACCGGTCGTCACCTGGCTGGACACCCGACCCACGCCGGTCGGCGACACGTCCGGTCCGGCCGACCCGGACGGCTTCCACCAGCGCACGGGCTGCTGGTGGCACCGCTCCTACTGGCCGGTGCGCCTGCCCTGGCTGCGGGAACAGTCCGGCACTCCGATCGCCCGGTTCGTCGGCCTCCCGGAGTACGTACTGGGCGAGCTGCTCCAGACGGCGCCCATGTCGATCTCGCAGGCCTCCGGCACCGGTCTGCTCGACCTCGCCACCCTGCGCTGGGACGAGGAGGCGCTGACGCTGGCCGGCGCGCGACCCCGCGACCTGCCGTCCCTCGGCGAGTTGGACTGGCACGGCCGGCTACGTCCCGACCGGGCCCGCCGCTGGCCGCAGCTGGCCGAGGCCCGCTGGGCGCCGCCGGTGGGCGACGGCGGGGCATCCAACGTCGGCTCGGGCTGCGCCGACCCGAGCCGGGCCGCGGTCACGGTCGGCACCTCCGCCGCCGTACGCCTGATGCAGCGCATCCCGGCCGGCGAGCCGCTGCCGCGGCTGCCCGAACGCCTCTGGCGCTACCGGGTCGACCACGACCACGTGGTGACCGGGGCGGCGTACTCCAGCGGTGGCAACCTGTTCGCCTGGGCCAACCGGGAGCTGCGGCTGCCCGAGGGGGACGAGTTGGACGCGGCGCTGGCGCTGGTACCGGTGGGCGGTGGCCGGCCGGCCGATCCCCGTTTCGGCGGCGACCGGGCACCCGGGTTGGCGCCGGCCGGCACCGGCGAGCTGCGCGGTCTGAGTTTCAGCACCACGGCCGTGGACATCCTGGCCGGGCTGATGCAGGGACTGTGCGGCCTGGTCGCCGAGGACCTCGCGGTGCTGGAGTCCACGATCGACAAACCGGTCGGGGTGGTGCTGGGCGGCGGTGCGGTGGCCGCGTCGGTGTGGTGGCGGCAGGCGTTCGCCGCCGCGCTCGCCCCGCGACCGGTGTCGCACCAACGCAACCCGGAGATCGGTGCGACCGGGGCCGCGTTGGTGGCGCTGGGCCGCTTTGGTGCGGCGGCGGCGCTCGCCGACATCGGCCGGACGGACGAGCTGGTCTCACCGACCACGACAGGACGTTCCCACCCGCAGTATCCTTCCTGAACTTTCGGCCTGCCCGGGCCGTTGACAGTGTCACCGAGCCTGGTTGGATGGACTCCGCTCCCCGGGTCGCGGTGGACGCGGCAGGACGGAGGAGGCAGGGTGGCGGCAGGTCCCGACCCGGTGGCCGGTGCGGTGTCGAACCACCGCCGGCGTCGTTTCGACGTCCGGGTCGTTCCGCATCGACGCCGCTCGCCGTTCCGACTGCGGGACTGGCGGATGAGCACCAAGCTGGCCACCGTGCTGCTGGTGCCGTCGATGGCGTTCCTCGTGCTCGCGGGCGTGCAGACCAGCACACTTGTCGGGCGGACGGCCACGCTCAACGACTTCTCCCAGCAGGTCGGCATCGGCCGGCAGATCACCGCCGTGGTCGACCAGCTCCAGCAGGAGCGGGACCGTTCGGCGGGCGAGCTGGGGGAGCTGCGCCGTGGTGGCGACCGGGAGTCGGCGGCCACCGCCCTGCGGCCGTTGCAGTCTGCCACCGACCGCGCCGTCGAGGACCTGCGCCAGGCGGCCGAGCCGTTGGCCGACGCCGACGCCTCCTGGCGGGTGGCCTTCTCCGAGGTGCTCGAGGCGTACGACCAGGTGATCGACATCCGACCGGCCATCCCGCCGGCGGTGCTCAGCAACGACACCATCCTGAGCAACTACCACCGGGCGGTCGACGCGCTGCTGGACCTGCTCGCCGAGCCGACGCCGGGCCAGGGCCAGCCGGGGTTGAGCGACGCCGTACTGCGCTACGTCCAGATCGCCCGGGTCAAGGAGCTGTCCTCCCGGGTCCGGGGGCAGCTCTACGCCGCCGGTCGGGCCGGCCGGTACGGCACCGAGGACCGGGTGATCCTCTCCGACCTGCGCGCCCAGCAGCTCACCGCGCTCGGCGCGTTCCGGGTGTCCGCCACCAGCGACCAGATCCGGCGGTACGACGAAACCTCGGTGAACCCGATGTTCCAGGTCGCCACCCGCCTGGAGGAGCGCAGCCTCCCGGTGGGCGACGCGGCGCCGGAGGTGCTGCCCTCGGAGCAGTGGTGGTCGGCGAGCCAGCAGCGTCAGGATCTGCTGCGGCAGGTCGAGGCGAGTGTGCTCGACGACGCGGTGCGCCAGGCCGACGATGCCAGCAGTGGCCAACTGCGGACCACCCTGCTGGTGGTCGGTGGCGTCGTGGCGGTGCTGCTGGTCGCCCTGCTGATCTCCCTGCTGGTCGGGCGGTCGGTCGCCCGGTCGATGCGGCTGCTGCGTAGCCAGGCGCTGCGGATCGCGCAGGTGGAGCTGCCCGACGCGCTGGACCGGCTGCGTACCGTCACCGGTGGCGTGCCGAGCATCGACGTGGCGCCGGCGGTGGTCCGGTCGCTCGACGAGATCGGTGAGCTGGCCGAGGCATTCGTCGCGGTGCACCGCAGCGCCGTGACGGTCGCCGTCGAGCAGGCGCTGATGCGTCGCAACGTCAACGCGATGTTCGTCAACCTGGCGCGCCGCAGCCAGGTGCTCGTGGAGCGTCAACTGGAGCTGCTCGACGACCTGGAGCGTGAGGAGAGCGACCCGGACCAGTTGGAGAACCTGTTCAAGCTCGACCACCTGGCCGCCCGTATGCGCCGTAACGACGAGAGCCTGCTGGTGCTGGCCGGTACGGATTCCACCCGCCGGTGGAACCGCCCGGTGGGTCTGGGCACCGTGCTGCTGGCCGCCGCCGCCGAGATCGAGCAGTACCAGCGGGTACGGCTGGAGTCGATGGGCGCCGTCAACGTGGTCGGGCACGCGGTCGGTGAGCTGGTGCACCTGCTGGCCGAGCTGCTGGAGAACGCCACGGCGTTCTCGCGTCCGGACACGTCCGTCGTGGTGACCGCCCGGGTCGAGGCGTCCTCGGCGCTGATCGAGATCGTCGACGACGGCCTGGGCATGAGCTCGGCCGCGCTGGCCGAGGCCAACGCGATGCTGGCCAGCCCGCCGGCCGCGGACGTCGCGGCGGTCGAGCGGATGGGCCTGTTCGTGGTGAGTCACCTGGCGAGCCGACTGGGCGTGCGGGTACAGCTCGAAGGACGCCACAGTGGCCTCGTCGCGCGGCTCGTGCTGCCGCCGACCCTGCTGGCGCCCGGCGGCACGGTGGAGCTGGATCCGCCGGCGTCCGCCCGGATGCTGGCGTCGAGCGCCGCGCGGGGCGCCGCGTCGCAGCGCACACCGGGGGCGTCTCCGCCCGGCGGCGCCCGCGGGCCGGCCGCCGCGCCGCTGGACCTCCCGGTGGCCGGTCGTCCGCCGTCTGCCGCCGTGCCGCGCCAGACCCGTCCCGTGCCGGTACGCGCCGATGACGTCCTGTCCCCGACCGCTGCCTCCTCGAACGACGGCGGCTGGTGGTCCCGGCAGGGTCCGACCGGTCCGGCCGCCCCCGTCCAGCCCGTGCCGCCCGCCACGCCGGTGACGGCCGGCACGAACGAGCGAGGGCTTCCGGTACGCGTGCCGATGGCGCAACTCTCCGCGGTCACCCGCCCCGCCCAGCCGGGCTCGGCGTCGCCGCGCGCCGAACTCGACCCGGACGCGGTCGGTGGCATGCTTTCCCGGCTCTACAGCGGGGTACGGCGTGCCGAGGCCGAGGACACCACCGAGATACCGGTGCCACCCTCGTGGGGGCACGACGAAGGAGGACGACGACAGTGACGACGTTGAGCCAGGAGGCACGTGACCTGAGCTGGCTGGTGAGCGCCTTCGCGGATCGTGTGCCGGGCGTGGCGCACGCGGTGGTGGTCTCCTCCGACGGACTGCTGGTGGCGATCTCCGACCATCTGCCCCGCGACCACGCGGACAAGCTCGCCGCGGTGACGTCCGGGCTGATGAGCATCACGGCGGGCGCGGCGCAGATGTTCGACGGCGACATCGTCAAGCAGACGGTGGTCGAGATGGGCCGGGGCTACTTCCTCGTGATGCAGGTGCGCGACGGGTCGATCCTGGCCACGCTCGCGGCCGGAGACGCCGACATCGGCGTGGTGGGCTACGAGATGGCGCGGTTGGCGAAGCAGGCGGGGGAGATGCTCACCCCTGCGCTGCGGGCGGAGTTGCAGCAGGCGCTGCCCCGCTGAGTCTTCCGGCCGTGACCCGGACGGTCACCGGCTCACCCGAGCCGAGCCGTCCGGGCCCGGCCGTCCGGGCGGCCCGTTCAGAAGCCGCCCTCGGCGATGACGGAGCGGTACCAGTGGGCGCTGCGCTTGAGGACGCGCCGCTGGGTCACGTAGTCCACGTAGACCAGGCCCCAGCGCTGCTCGTATCCCTCGTCCCACTCGAAGTTGTCGAGCATCGACCAGACATGGAAGCTCTCCAGCGGCACCCCGTCAGCGATGGCGCGGTGCGCGGCGGCCAGGTGGTCGCGCAGGAAGGTGATCCGGCCGCTGTCGTCGACGGTGTCGTCCGCGGCCAGGGTGTCGGGGGTGGGCAGACCGTTCTCGGTCACGGTGAGCGGGATCGGGCCGTAGTCGCGGGTGACCCGGGTCAGGATGTCGTACATCCCGTCGGGGTAGATCTGCTGCCAGCCGGCCTCGGAGGTGGGCCAGCGGTGTTCGGTGCTGCCGTCGGCGGCGACGTAGATCGGGGTGTAGTACTGCACCGCCAGCAGGTCGATCGGCGACGAGATCACCGCCAGGTCGCCGTCGCGGATGCCGCGGACCATCCGGCTCTGCGGACCCAGGTCGGCCAGGACGTCCTGCGGGTAGCTGCCCTTGAGCAGCGAGTCGAGGTAGAGCCGGTTCTCGTAGCCGTCGTAGAGGAGTGCGGCGGCGGCGGCCTCGGCGGAGTCGTCGGTGGGGTAGCAGGGGTGCAGGTTGAGCGCGGGGCCGATCCGTGCGGTGCTGTCCGAGGCGCGGAGCGCGCGCACCGCGAGGCCGTGGGCGAGCTGCAGGTGGTGGGCGACGAGGTAGGCGGCGTCCGGGTCCTTCCGGCCGGGGGCGTGGTGACCCATGAGGTAACCGTTCTGCACGACGGTCTTGGGCTCGTTGATGGTGAGCCAGACCGGTACCCGGTCGCCGAGGGCCGTGAAGACGGCGTCGGCGTAGTCGGCGAAGCGGTGGGCGGTGTCGCGGGACTCCCAACCGCCGGCGTCCTGCAACGCCTGCGGCAGGTCCCAGTGGAACAGTGTCGCCATCGGGGCGATGCCGCGCTCGTGCAGGCCGTCGAGGAGTCGCCGGTAGAAGTCGAGCCCGCGCTGGTTGGGCTGGCCGCTGCCGTCGGGTTGGATGCGGGGCCAGGAGATCGAGAAGCGGTAGCTGCGCAGACCCAGGTCACGCATCAGGTCGAGGTCTTCGGCGTACCGGTGGTAGTGGTCGGCGGCCACGTCGCCGGTGTCACCGTTGCGGGTACGTCCGGGGAGGCGACTGAAGGTGTCCCAGACCGACTCGCCGCGGCCGTCCTCCTTCGCGGCGCCCTCGATCTGGTAGGCGGAGGTGGCCGCGCCCCAACCGAAGTCGCGGGGGAAGCGCAGCGGGCCGGCGGGCCCGGTAGGTATCGACATGGATTCTCCTCGTGGATACGGGGCCACCGCCGAGATTCGGGAGCGCTCCCAGGATAGGCCAGGAGCGCCCGACCCGGTCAGCCGGCCGTCACGGCGGCCGACGTTGGCGGGTCGAGGCGGATGAGGGCCCCGGACAGCGAACGAGGCCGACCGGGCGGCGCATCGCGCCTGTCCCGTCGGCCTCTTTTCCCATCGTGTACGGGGGTTTAGTGTGGGGACGGGGGAGGGCAACCCCCGTCCCCACCGTAACTGCACACACACGGGCGGAATTGGGTCCTGCCGTGCGTGTCGCGCGGGAGCCGGGCCACGCGAGTGGCTCTGGTTCCACCTCCCTCCCTGTGGCGGGATGATGGCTGACGGCGGCGTCCGGGCTGGCCCGCCGTCGGCCTTCGGATGGTTCCCCGGGTCCGCCACGAGGACGGTCCCGGCGATCTTCCAGTTGGAACCTTTGTCGATGGAAGCGCTCCCATCGACCGATGTTGCGACTGTAACGCCCGTCACGCCTTTGTGAAAGACCCAAAACGAGATCGAAACAACTGGCGGATCCTGCCCCCTCCCCGCTTGTTGTGGGAGCGCTTCCATGGCAGACTGTCGATTCCACGCGACAGGAGCCAGATCGCGTGGTCGCGGGACCGCCGAGGGCAGCCGGCAGCACGACTTCCGGTCACGGCACCCGAATAGCGGCCGGCGGGACCCCCTCCCGCACGGACCGCATCGCACCCCCGGCCGGGCCCGGGGCTACCACCTTCCCGGCGCCTCGAATCCCCGCGTACCACCACCTGTGGGCAGGCGCCTCGCCGGGAACAACCCGGCCTGGTCCGAGGAGACACCGCGCACATGAGACATCTGGCACGACGCCGTCGAGTGGCGATCCTCGCCGCCGCCGCGCTCGCCGTCGGCGGGGTGACCCTGCCCGCTGGCGCCGCGCAGGCCGCACCGGCCTGCGACGTGGTCTACGCGACCAACGACTGGAACACCGGCTTCACGGCCAACGTGACCATCAAGAACCTGGGCGACCCGATCAGCAACTGGACGCTCAAGTGGACCTTCCCGAACAGCGGCCAGCGGGTGACCCAGGGCTGGTCGGCCCGGTTCAGCCAGTCCGGCAGCGAGGTCACCGCGACCAACGAGTCGTACAACGGCAACCTCGGCACCGGGGCCTCCACCACCATCGGCTTCAACGGCTCCCACACGGGGAGCAACCCGAAGCCCACCTCGTTCACCCTGAACGGCACCCCCTGCAACGGCACCCCGGCCAACCAGCCGCCGACCGTCTCGCTCAGCCTGCCCTCCGGGCCGTTCACCGCGCCCGCGGACGTGCCGCTGACCGCGACCGCCAGTGACCCGGACGGGACGATCAGCAAGGTCGAGTTCTACCGCAACGGCCTGCTCATCAACACCGACACCACCGCGCCGTACTCCTACACGCAGGAGGACCTGCCGGCTGGCAGCTACACGGTGCAGGCCAAGGCCTACGACAACGCGAACGGCATCGGGGTCGCCGAGAAGTCGTTCACCGTCGGCGCCGCCAGCGGTCCGACCCTGATCGCCACGCCGTCCGCGGTGAGCGTCAACGAGGGTGGCACCTCCACCTTCAACCTCAAGCTCAGTGCCGCGCCGACGACAAGCGTGCCGGTCACCCTCACCCCCAGTGGGGACAGCGACGTCACGGTCTCGCCGAGCACCGTCACGCTGACGCCCACCAACTGGAACACCGGGGTCACCGTCACGGTCGCCGCGGCGGAGGACACCGACACCGTCGGCGGTAGCGCCACCATCACCGCGTCGGCCACCGGGCTCGCCTCGCTGGCGGTCGCCGCCACCGAGATCGACAACGACACCCCCGGCGGCGACAACGCCTACATCAAGAAGTTCCTCGACCAGTACGGCAAGATCAAGAACTCGGGTTACTTCAGCCCCGAGGGCGTGCCGTACCACTCGGTGGAGACGCTGATCGTCGAGGCGCCCGACCACGGTCACGAGACCACCTCGGAAGCGTTCAGCTTCTGGATCTGGCTCGAGGCCCAGTACGGCCGCGTCACCCAGAACTGGGCGCCGTTCAACAACGCCTGGACGGTGATGGAGAAGTACATCATCCCGTCGCACGCCGACCAGCCAACGGCGGGCTCCGCCGGCACCCCGCAGTACGCCGCGGAGTACAACCTGCCCAGCCAGTACCCCTCGGCCCTGAACCCGAACATCTCGGTCGGGCAGGACCCGCTGCGCTCGGAGCTGCAGTCCACCTACGGCACCGGCGACATCTATGGCATGCACTGGCTGATGGACGTCGACAACACGTACGGCTTCGGTCGCTGCGGCGACGGCACCACCAAGCCGGCCTACATCAACACCTTCCAGCGGGGCACCCAGGAGTCGGTGTGGGAGACCATCCCGCAGCCGTCCTGTGACACCTTCAAGCACGGCGGTCAGTACGGCTACCTCGACCTGTTCGTCAAGGACACCGGCGCTCCCGCCAAGCAGTGGAAGTACACCAACGCGCCGGACGCCGACGCCCGTGCGGTGCAGGCCGCGTACTGGGCGCTGACCTGGGCCAAGGCGCAGGGCAAGCAGGCCGACGTCGCCGCCACCGTGGCCAAGGCCGCCAAGATGGGCGACTACCTGCGGTACGCGATGTTCGACAAGTACTTCAAGAAGATCGGCAACTGCGTCGGGGCCAGCACCTGCCCCGCCGGCAGCGGCAAGGACTCGGCGCACTACCTGCTGTCCTGGTACTACGCCTGGGGTGGCGCGTACGACACCAGCCAGAACTGGTCCTGGCGCATCGGCTCCAGCCACAACCACTTCGGCTACCAGAACCCGTTCGCGGCCTGGGCGCTGACCAACACGCCGGAGCTCAAGCCCCAGTCGTCGACCGCGGTCTCCGACTGGACCAAGAGCTTCGACCGGCAGCTCGAGTTCTACACCTGGCTCCAGTCGTCCGAGGGCGGCATCGCCGGTGGCGCGACGAACAGCTGGGACGGCAGCTACGCCCAGCCGCCGTCGGGCACGAGCACCTTCTACGGCATGTTCTACGACGTCGACCCGGTCTACAACGACCCGCCGTCGAACCAGTGGTTCGGCATGCAGGCGTGGTCGATGCAGCGGATCGCCGAGCTGTACCTGCAGACCGGCAACACGAAGGCCAAGGCGCTGCTGGACAAGTGGGTGCCGTGGGCCATCGCCAACACCACGATCGGCACCAACTGGTCGATCCCGTCGGACATGAAGTGGACCGGCCAGCCGACCACCTGGAACCCGAGCAGCCCGCAGCCCAACACCAACCTGCACGTCGAGGTGATCAGCAAGGGCCAGGACGTCGGCGTCGCCGCCTCCTACGCCCGGATCCTGATCGCGTACGCGGCCAAGTCGGGCAACGCGGCGGCGAAGACCACCGCCAAGGGTCTGCTGGACGCGCTGGACGCGGCCAGTGACTCGAAGGGTGTCTCCACCACCGAGACGCGTGGCGACTACAAGCGCTTCGACGACGTCTACGACGCCTCCAGCGGTCAGGGCCTCTACGTACCGCCGGGCTGGACCGGGAAGATGCCCAACGGCGACGCCATCGCCGCCGGGAAGAGCTTCCTGGACATCCGGTCGTTCTACAAGAACGACCCGGACTGGCCCAAGGTGCAGGCGTACCTGAACGGTGGCCCGGAGCCCACGTTCAACTACCACCGCTTCTGGGCCCAGGCCGATGTGGCCATGGCTTACGCCGACTACGGGAGCCTGTTCCCGAACGGCTGACAGCGACCCGGGATGGGTGGAGTGCCCCGCCCATCCCGGGGTTCGGCCGGGTCCGGGGGAACGACGGGACCCGGCCGGCGGACGGCCTGACACCCACGGTCAGGCCGGGGTGGGCCGGTCATCTGGCCAACGCAGCGGGTCGACCGGCCCACCCCACCGCCCGGACTGAAGACTGCCGCGAAAAAGCCCAGAAATTCCGGCTGTCGCGGGATCACAACAATGAGGATGACGGAGTAACGTACGTCACCGGAGAGGCCGCTCCCCCCGTGGCGGCCTCTCCACTTTTATGCCCGTCGGCGTTCCCGTCCGGCCGTCTCGTCGGGCCCGGCGCCCGGCCCGATCGGGTGGCGCAGCCCCGGGTGACCCGGTGGCAAGGACCTAACCGGCGGGAGCCGGTGGGCCACCGATCGACCGGTCCGGCATGGCCGCTACGGTGTGCGGATGCGCGCGACGGCACGGGGTTGGACCGCGGTCTGGTTGGTCGTACTGGCCCTCGTCCAGGCGGCCGCCTTCCTTGCCGTCTGGCGGGTTGCCGTGCACACCGGGACCGGTCAGTGGGTCGACACGGTCGCCCTCACCGGCAACCAGATCGGTCACGACCGCATCGACGGGCCGGTGGACCGGATCCTCAACGCGATGTCGGTGGTGTCGCTGCTCGCCGCCACGGCGACGATCGGCTTCATCGCGCTCATCCGGGGGCGGATCGCCCTGGCGGTCACCGCGACCCTGCTGATCGCCGGAGCCAACCTCTCCACCCAACTGCTCAAGTACGGGTTGAGCCGACCCGACTTCGGCGTCGACCCGGAACGCACCGCCCTGGGCAACAGCCTCCCCAGTGGTCACACCGCTGTCGCCGCGTCGGTGGCGGTGGCGCTGATGTTCGTCCTGCCGCGCAAGGTGCGAGCCGTCGGTGCCTTCGTCGGCGCGTTCTACGCCGCCGTCGCCGGGGTGGCCACCCTCTCCGCCGGTTGGCACCGTCCCAGCGACGCGGTCGCCGCCTACCTGGTGGTGGGTGTCTGGGCGGCGCTGGCCGGGCTGCTCCTGCTGATCACCCAACGGGAACAGGCCCAGATCGAGCCGGGCGACGCGCACCGCCTCGCCGCCGTCGTGCTCGGCGTGGTCGGCGTGCTCGCCCTGGTCGCCTCCGGCGTGGCGCTGTCCTGGCTGGTGGACCTGCGCACGATCGGCCCGCAGGAGTTGGCCCGCCGACCGTTGTTCATCGCGTACGCGGGCAGCGCCGCCGGCATCGCCGGGACGATGTCGGTGGTGATGGCGCTGGCGCTGATCGTCGTGCACCGGCTGGTTCCCCGGGTGAAGGGCTGACCCGGCGGGCGTCCGGTGATCAGGCGCCCTGGCGGGGAGCGGGCACGTGTGGGGCGACGCCCCGCAGGTGGCTGAGCACGACCGGATCGATCCGCCCCGGCACGAGGCGCTCCTCCAGGTTCTCCAGCCCCGCCCAGGAGACCAGCGCCGCCTTCGGCCCGGTGTGGTCCACCGGGTGACCCAGAGCGGTGAGCAGCGCCGCCACCTCGTCGGCGACCGCTCCGCTCAGGTCGAGCAGCGTCGCCGGGTCGGGCCGACTGAACAGCATCGTGTGCACGGCCAGCAGCCGACCGAGTTCGGCGACCGGATCGCAATGGTCGTCCACCCGCAGGTCGACCAGGACGTCGCTGGTGCCGCCGTATCCGCCGCCGCGCTCGACCACCAGCAGGCCGGCGCTCTGCCGACCGCGCCGGTCCCCGCCGGCCTCGTCACCGGCGCGCAGCGCGGCGACCAGTCGCTGGGCGAACGGCAGCGTCGACGAGGCCAGCCACGCCTCGCCCATCGCGTCGACCACCTCCGGGCCGGTCAGAATGTTGCCCTGCGCGGCCCAGCCGTCGCCGGTGCGCCCGCCGGCCCACGGGTGGCAGGCGGGGCCGGTCCAGCTCGCGCCCGGGCCATCGGAGCCCACCACGCCGAGCTGTCGGTGCTGCCGCTGCGGGTCGGCGGCGACCAGGCCGGCCACCACCTCGGCGGCGGCCACCCCGGTACGCAGCAGCGTGAGCCCCTGCGGGCGGTAGGCGAGGTTGACGTGCGCCTGGGTGGCCAGCGCCCCGACCTCGGCCTCCGCGGCCGGCACCAGCGCTCCGGCGGCGAGGAACTTGCTGGCCACGGCGACACCGTGGCGGCGGCCGTCGGCGGAGCGGGCGACGAGGGAGAAGGTCACGGGCCGAGACTAGCCGGCCTCGACGCGTACGCCGATGGCTCAGAAGGGCGTCGCGGCGGCCTCGGGCGGCGCGCCGCGCGCCCGGCGGGCGTCCGCGACCGCGACGCCGCCCAGCACGATCGTCCCGGCGACCGTGGCGACCAGGCCCGGTAGGAACAGCAGCGGTACGGCCGCCGCCGCGAGCACTCCGATGGCGATCCACCGCGACGGCGAGACCCGGCCGAAGACCTCGTACTCGAAGCGGGCCCGGCCGGCCAGGAACAGCGCGGGCCCGCCGAGCACCATGACCACCCACGGCGCCGGGGCGTGACCGAGCGGATGCTCGATGACCAACTCGTAGCCGACCGCCGTCGCGGCCAGACCGATCACCATGATCAGGTGGGTGTCGGCCGCCGAGCGCCCGATGTTGGCCGGGTGGCGGGCCATCTTCACCGCCTCGGCCAGGATCTGCCCGGCGCGTTGCACGTAGATCCGCCACAGCATGATCGACGTGGCCACCGCGAACGCGAACGCCCACATGTGTCCGGAGCCGTACGGGCCCTTGCTGTACGCGAAACCGGCCACCAGGATCGTCTCGCCGAGCGCCACGAGGAAGAACTGCTGGTACCGCTCCGCCAGGTGCTCCCCGGCGATCTCCCACTTGGAGACCGTGGAACGGCCCAGACCCGGCACCGGCCAGCCGAACCGTGCGGCCAGATACTCGACGAGCAGCGCCACGGCCCACAGCACCACCTGCTCGTTGGTGGGCAGCAGCGCCCCGCCGATCCACAGCACCCCCGTGACGGCGAACACCACCGCCATCCGCACCTTGAGCCGGCGGTACGGATGCGGCCCCAGCGCGATCGACAGGATCACCGGCCGAGTCACCTGCGCGATCACGTACGCCGTGGCGAACATGAGCGACGTCTCGCTGAACGCCCGGGGGATCGCCACCCCCATCACCATGCTGCTCACGAGCGCGGTCAACACGACGATCTGTAGCGGCGCACGGTACGGGTCGTAGCGACTGGTCGTCCACGCGGTGCCCTGCCAGACCGACCAGAGCGCCAGCAGCAACAGCAGCGTCTTGCCGCTGCCGGTGATCGCCGCAGCGGCGTGGTCGCGGGCCGGCTCCCTGCTCAGATCCTCGAACGCCCGGGCGGAGATGCGGGTGAGCGCGAAGACGTACACCAGGTCGAAGAAGAGTTCCAGGAACGTCGCCCGACCGGGCGCGGCCGCCGCCGGGACCGGCTCCAGGTGTCCTGCCGCCCTGGAACCCATGGTCAGCGGCCTGCGCCGGTGCTCCGGTCCACCTCGCAGTGGTAACACCTCCGCCGACGGCCGCGCGGCCAACCGGCGATTACACCCACTAAGGGGATCTTGCTCATGGGTACCGTCAACGGGCACGATCGATCAGTGACGAATCGATGGGGCATGACGGTGCCGATGGGTGGAGTCCCACTGGCCGACCACCAGGCGATCTACGCGACGCTCGCTGGCGCAGGGTTCACCGACGTGTGGTCGTCCGAGGTCGCCGGGACCGACGCGTTCACCCCGCTGGCCCTCGCCGCGGCGTGGCAGCCGCAGCTACGGCTGGGCACCGCGATCACTCCGGTCTTCACCCGCGGCCCGGGTCTGCTCGCGATGAGCGCGGCAGCGCTGGCCGAGGCGGCCCCGGGCCGGTTCGCGCTCGGCATCGGCGCGTCCTCGCCGGTGCTCGTGCGGGACTGGAACGCTCTGCGGTTCGACGAGCCGTTCCGGCGTACCCGCGACGTGCTGCGTTTCCTGCGGGCCGCGCTGCGCGGCGAGACGGTGGACGAGGTCTACGACACCTTCACGGTGCGTCGGTTCACCCTCGAACGCCCACCGACTGTTCCGCCGCCGATCCTGCTCGCCGCGCTGCGCCCCGGGATGATCCGACTGGCCGGCGCCGAGGCCGACGGCGTCATCCTCAACTGGCTCAGCGCCGACGACGTGCCGCAGACCCTCGCCGAGCTGGGTGAGCGACGCCCCGGCTTCGAGGTCGCCGCACGGATCTTCGTCTGCCCCACCGAGGACGCCGCGTACGCCCGTACGCTCGGCCGCCGGCTGATCACCAGCTACCTGACCGTCCCGGCGTACGCCGAGTTCCATCGCTGGCTCGGCCGGGGCGAGGCGCTCGCCCCGATGTGGGAGGCGTGGGCGGCCGGCGACCGGCGCGGCGCGGGCGCGGCGGTGCCGGACGAGGTGGTCGACGCGCTGGTGCTGCACGGCTCACCCGAGCGGTGCCGTGCCCAGGTGCGCCGCTACGCCGAGGCGGGCGTGGACGTGCCGATCCTCGCGCTGCTGCCCACCCCGGAGGTGACCGCCGGCGGCGTGGCCGCGCTGACGACTCTCATCGCCCAGTTGGGCACCGAGCCGGTGGGAGTGTCCGCGTGAATCTGACCGACCGGATCGTGGTGGTCACCGGGGGCGCCGGTGGTATCGGGGCGGCCCTGTCGCGCCGCTTCTCCGCCGAGGGCGCGGCCGCCGTGGTCGTCGCCGACCTGGACGCCGACGCCGCGCACGCCGTGGCCGAGGGCATCGGCCCGGTGGCGCACGCCGCCGCGCTCGACGTCACCGACGAGGCCCAGGTCCGGTCGCTCGTCGACGACACCGAACGCCGCTTCGGCCGTATCGACCTGTTCTGCGCCAACGCCGGGGTCACCACCGGCGGGGGAGTGGAGGTCGACGACGCGGCCTGGGACCGGGCGTGGCGGGTCAACGTGCTCGCCCACGTCTACTCGGCCCGTGCGGTGCTGCCCGGCATGCTCGTCCGCGGCGGCGGCCACCTGCTGCACACCTGCTCCGCGGCTGGGGTGCTGACCGCGGTGGGCGACGCCGCGTACACCGCCACCAAGCACGCCTCGGTGGGTTTCGCCGAGTGGCTGGCCGTCACCTACCGGGACCGGGGCATCCGGATCAGCGCCCTCTGCCCGCAGGGGGTGGACACCCCGATGCTCGCCGACGGTATCGCCGAGGGGCACCTGGGCGCTCGGGTGATCACCGCGTCCGGTGCCGTGCTCACCCCGGACCAGGTGGCCGACGCGACCATCGCCGGGCTGGCCGAGGAGCGGTTCCTGATCCTGCCGCACCCCGAGGTCGCCGACTACGCCCGCCGCCGCGCCGAGGACCCGGACGGCTGGCAGGCTGGCATGCGCAAACTGGTCCGCCGCCTGACGAGCTGAGCGAGCACCGACGATGTCGTCCTAGACAGTCGATCGGCCGCGACGGCGAAGGCCGGGGGCGATCCCCCTGCTGCGGGAGCGCGTTCCCTTGGGTCGGGGAGGAGAAGCAGGCACGGCCGCGCAGACCATGAATCCGTGACAGGTTCTGGTCGTGTTACCTCGTCCGCCGCGAGTCGGTGGGCCGTCGCCTGCGTCGTCTTCGTCCTCACCGAGGCGGCGTTGCGGCTGTCCTGGATCGCGGGCGGCCGGTGGGCGTACACCGCCTGCGACCGCACCCAACTCGTCGATCCGTCCGGCGGATGCGGCGCGGACCAGGTGCGGACACTGCCGTTCTGGGCGGGTTGGGGAGCCGTCGCCGCCGGAGTCGTGCTCGCGGTGATCGTGCTGGCCGCGATCCGGGCCCCTGGCCGCGCCGCGTCCACCGTCACCTGGGTCGCGGCGGCGCTGCTCGCCATCCTCGCGTTTGCGTTGCATCTGCTCTTCGAGGTGCCTCGCCGGCCTGCTCGTCCTCGGGCTGGCACAGCGGCGGGGCCAGCAGTTCCCGCGCTGGGTGCCGGGGCTGCGTGGCCGAGCGGTTCCCCGGCTGCTCGCGGTGGTCCCGGCCGGGATCGCGGCGCTCACGCTCGTCACGTACGGCGTGCTGAGCGTCGCCGTGTTCCTCGGCCAACTTCGCAGCGGTGAGGTGCGGTGGCCGGACGTACGCGAGGGGTGGGCCACGACCGCCACCCTGCTGGTGTTCCTCGGCTGGGGGGTGGCGCTGGCCGTCACCACCATCGGCTACGCGCTCGCCACCCGGCCGGGCACGGAGAAGACCCCACCGCCGGCGCCGCAGGGGCCCGGGCCGTTCACGATCGGAGCACGCCCATGAACCGCACCTCGCCCGCCGACCCGCCACGGTGGGCGGTCTGGGCCGCCTACGCCGTACCCCTCTGTGTCCTGCCGTCCGCGGTCTGGCGGCTGACCCTGCTGGTCACCGAAGACGCGGCCACCGGGTGGTACATGATCCTCCTGTCCGTCCTCTCGATGGGGCTGGCGCTGTCGACGCTCGGCCTGGTGCACGACTGGGGACGACGGCTGCCGCACTGGGTGCCGCGACTCGGAGGCCGCCCGATCCCCGCGCGCCCGGTCGTGCTCGTCGCGCTGATCGGCGGTTCGGCGCTCGTCGCCATCTGCGTGTACCTCCTGCTCAACAGCAGATTCCACGTCGTGCAGCGCGGCTGGGTGGGGATCGGCCGCGACGAACCGGCCCATCCCACGCCAACCTGGGAGGTGCTGCGGTACTACGCGCCGATGGCCGCCTGGGGCCCGCTCGTCATCGCCGTGGCCGTCGACCACGCCCGCCGCGTCGCCGCCCTCCGGCGGCGCTCCGGGTGACGCGGAGCCGCACCACCGCCGGCGCCACCCCCGCGAGGGGGATGGACGAACGCCTGCTCACCTCTGCGAACGGCGGGCGCGACGCAGGGGAGCGGGGTGCACGGACCAGAGCAGGCGATGCCACCAGGGGCGGGCCGACCGCAACGTCGTCACGTAGACGGTGGCCACCTCGGCGGCACGGGCCGCCTGGTCGTCCGTCGCGGTGCCGGGGGCGAAACCCACCTGGTTGAGCAGCGTCGCCAGCTCGTCGACAGCGGGATCGGTCGCCGCCTCCGTGTCGGGCCGCGAACCGTCCGTGCGCCGGTTCCGGGCGTCCACGAGGGCCTGTCGGGCCCGCCCGGCCACCTCGGTCGCCGCCAGGTCGTCGCCGGCCGGGCGGCCTGCCAACCGCAACGCGTCGGTCACCTCCCGCCAGGCGCCCGCTATGCGCTGGCCGGGGTCACCCCGCACCAGCCGGTCGCGGGTCAGCGAGCGGCGCATCGCCAGCAGGGTGAGCAGCAGCGCCCCCACGACCAGCAGCAGAGACCCGCTGCCGCCCGCCACCAGCACCGGCGTGGACACGCCACCGGGCGCGGGCGGCCCGTCGGGAGCGGCCACCGGCTCCGGCGACGCGGTCGGCTCCAGGGTGGGCGCCGGCACCTCCGACGGCGGTGGGTCGTCAGGTGTCGGGCGGAAGTCCTCCTCCACCGGCCGTGGCTCGTTCTCCGGGCGGGGCAACGGCTCGAACGCCACCCAACCCAGCCCGTCGAACAGCACCTCCGGCCAGGCGTACGCGTCACCGGCTCGCACCGGCCCCTGACCACCGGACTCAAAGCCGACCACCACCCGCGTCGGCAGCCCGGAGAGTCGGCCGAGCACCGCGAACGCCGCCGCGAACTGCTCCGACGTACCCCGCTGCCCGCCACCGTTGCGCGGGCCGAAGAGGAAGAAAGCCAGATTCGGGTACGCGTGCCCGCTCGGCGCGTCGGCCACCACCCGGTAGTGCTCGGACAGGAACTGCTCGATCGCCGCCGCCCGCGCGTACGGGGCGCCGTTCTCCTCGGCGAGCTGGGTCGCCAGCCGGCGCATCGGGTCCGGCACCCCGTCGGCGACCCGCAGCACCCGGGCCACCTCCTCGCCGGCGGGCACGTTCGCGGTGGCCAGCAGGTTGTTGGAGGGGCGCTCACGGACCGACGTCACCTCGTACCGCAGCCCCGGCGTCAGCCCCTCCGGCCGGATCAGCGTCCCCGTCGCCGGGTCGTACGCCACCCGCGCGCCGCTGACCTCACGGGGCGTCGCCACGGCCGGCAGCAGCCGCCCGGTCAGCTCCGCCACGGTGATCTGCTGCCGGACGGTGTCCACCGTGCTGTCCCGGGCCGGCTCGCTGGCCGGCAGGATCCGCCCCGCGTTGCGGTACGTCGCGCCGACCCGCCAGGTGATCCCGTCGTAGTCACTGAGCACCGCCAGCCGGATCCGCGGACCGTGGGCCGCGTCCGTGCCCTCGGCCGGTGGGGCGGCGCCCTCCGTGTCCACGTCGAGGAGCTTCTGCTCCGGGTGCAGCGTCCACCCGGAGATCCGGATCAACGGGTTCTCGTCGAGAGTCTGCACCTGCGGCGGCTCCACGTACCGGCGCGGGTCGACCGGCCGTCCGTCGACCTGGTCGGCGACCACCGGACCGAGCAGCGCGACCAGACCGATCACCAGGGCGACGCCGAGCGCCGCCGACACCGCCAGCCGGAGGTGCACCGCCGCGCGTACCCCGGGGGCCAGGCCGGCCGCCGGATCGCCGCCGGTCGGTGACCCGCCGGTCGAAGCGGCCAGCCCGACCGCCGCTACCGCGACGAACGCCACCGTCGCCCCGATCGCCGGTTCGGCGTTCGGGCCGACCACGTAGAGGGCCGCCGCGTACAGCCCCGCCGCCGGCAGGTAGCCGAGCAGCACCCGGCCGGTGCGCAACGCGACCTCCGCCCCGGCCAGACCGGCAAGCCAGGCCGCCACCACCGGCACCAGCACCGTGTCCGGCGTGGGCTCCACCGGGATCATCGCGGTGAGCAGGCGGGGAATGCCGTTGCGCGCCGCGTCCGCGCTCACCTCCAGCAGGCTGCCCGGCAGGTCGGCGCGGGCGGCGGCCAGGCGCAGAGACCACAGTGCCCAACCGGCCAGCGCCGCCATCGACACCGGCGCCACCAGCCACGACGGCAGCCGTCGGGCAGCCACGCTGACCAGCACCGAGCCCACCGCCGCGCCGATCACCAGCCGGGTCAGCAGGTCGCCCGCGTACACCCGGCCGAGCACCACCCCGGCGAGCGCGGTGAGCACGACGAGCGTCAGCGGCACGACGGCCGCCCGCAACGCGCGTACCACCCGCCCGGCGGCGCTCGGGCCGCCCGCCGCCGGCGGTCGCGGGGCCGCCGTCTCCTGCTGCGGCGCGAGGCCCGTCACCACCGGCGTACCCCGTCCCACTCGGCGGCGAACTGCGCGCCGTCCGCCGCGTCGACCACCACCAGGCCCGCCGTGCCCGCCGGAGTCGGGTCGGTCGCGCCGAACACCCCGACCACCACCGACGGGTACGCGCCACGCAGCGCGCCCACGTGCCCCAACCCGTCCCGCCCACCGGGGCCGGTCAGGAAGATCAACGTGTCGCCGAGCCGGTCCTGGCGCAGCCGGGTGGTGACCCCGCGCAACGCGTCGTCCTCGTCGGACAACTCGGCGGCGGCGAGCCGGTCCAGCGGCCCGAGGGCGGGGCCGTCCCGGCCGTCCCCGTGCTCCGGGCCGACCAGCAGCAGCACCACCGGCAGATCCGCGCGGAGCGCTGCCGTCACGACCGACGCCGCCGCCTCGCACGCCGACTCGAACGACTCCGACACCCCGCCGGAGCGGTGCGGATGCGCGGCGGCGCGATTGTCGAGAAGGACGATCAGGCGGGGCAGGCTCGTGTCCACGTTCTCGCGCACCATCAGCTCACCGACGCGGGCGCTCGTGCGCCAGTGCACCCGCCGCAGATCGTCGCCGACCACGTACTCCCGCAGCGAGTCGAACGTGATCGACCCGTGCGGCACACCGTCCACCCGGCCGTCGAGGCTGCGCCCCGCGCCCGTCGGCACCGCCGACAGCGGGTGGATCCGGGGGTGCACCCAGACCGGGGCCGTCTCCCCGTACGGGCGGGCGAGCGCCACCAGGCCCAGCGGGTCGCGCCGGGTCACCCGCAGCGGACCGACCGCCACCACCCCACGGCGATCGGTCGGCACGTCGTAGCGGACCTCGGTGTCTCGACCCGGACGCAGGCGCAGCAGTGGCACCGGCACCGCGCGGCTCCCGCACCGGTCCTCGGCCAGCAGGTTCGCCGAACGCAGCCGGCCGGCGTTGCGGACCGTCAACGTCATGCTCGCCGGCTCCCCGCGCGCCACCCGGTCCGGATCGGCCCGTCGGGCGACCACCAGCCGGGGCCGCCAGGCCGCCGTCAGCGCCGCGTAGCCGACGGCCGCGCCGGCCGCCGCGCCCAGCAACGTCAACTCTGGGTACGCGAAGTGGAAACCCGCCCCCAGCAACACGGCGGCGGCGACGAGCAGCCCGACCCCGCGGGCGGTGATCCCCATGGCGTTGCCGCCGGTCAGCCCTGCACCGGGGCGGGCTGCCCGGACGGCAGCGGCACCGGCACCGAGGCGACGGCCTGGCGCAGCACCTCCGCGGCGGTCACCCCGCGCACCTGCGCGTCCGGGGTCAACAGCAGCCGGTGCGCGAACACCGGTTCGACGAGCGCCTTCAGGTCCTCCGGCATGATCCAGCCCCGCCCGTCGATCAGCGCGTACGCACACGCCGCCCGCGTCAACGCGATCACACCCCGAGGGCTGACCCCGACGCGTACCTGCGGATGGGTACGGGTCGCGGCGGCCAGCCGGACCGCGTACGCGTAGAGCGGCTCGGCGATGTGCACCCGCCGCGCCATCCGGACCATCTCCCCGACGGTTGCCGTGTCGGTGATCGGGGCGAGCGCCTCGGGGGAGCGGACCGTCGCCCCGCGCAGCACCTCCACCTCGACCGCCTCGTCCGGGTAGCCGACGGACAGCTTCACCAGGAAACGGTCGAGCTGCGCCTCGGGCAGCCGGTAGGTGCCGTCCATCTCCACCGGGTTCTGCGTCGCGACCACGAGGAACGGCGCCGGCACCGGATGCCGGACCCCGTCCACGGTGACGGTGTGCTCCTCCATCACCTCCAGCAGCGCCGACTGGGTCTTCGGCGACGCCCGGTTGATCTCGTCGGCGATCACGATGTTGGCGAACACCGGGCCCGGATGGAACTCGAACTCCCTGCTCGCCTGGTTGAAGATCGTCACGCCGGACACGTCCGAGGGCAGCAGGTCGGGCGTGAACTGGATACGTCGCCACTGACCCTTGACGGTCGCGGCGATGGCCCGCGCCAGGGTCGTCTTACCGACCCCCGGCACGTCCTCCAGCAGCACGTGCCCCTGGGCGAACAGCGCCGTCAGCGCCAGCCGCACCACCTGCGGCTTGCCGAGCACCACCGCGTTGACGTTCTCGGCCAACCGGGCGGCCAGGGCGGCGAAGCCCTGCACCTCCGGCTGGGTGAGCGGCTCGTGGGTGTTCACGGTCGGCGGTGCTCCTCGGCTGGTGGTTCAGCAGGTGGGCAGGACGTTGATGTTGTCGCCGCCCTCCAGGTTGAGCCAGGCCCACGGGATGTAGTTCTTCCCGCTGTACTCGACCTGCACCCACCAGGTGCTGCGCTTCTGGTCGTTGTAGATCCAGGAGTCGACGTCCTCACCGGACTTCTTGCAGTACGCCTTCAGACGAGTGCCGGGCTTCGCCCAGCCCTCCTGTTTGTCGTTGTCCTGCCGGGTCACCGAGAAGATCTCGTTGCCGTTGCGGCCGTCGACCTCCTTGTTGCAGTACGTCCGCTGGTCACCGTCCGGACCGTTGTTGCACGTCGCGATCCCGTACAGCGGCTCGGTGCTGTCCGCCCGCTGCGCGGTGCCCTTGCCGGCGGCGTTGGTCGCCGTCACCGTGAACGTGTACGCCGTCCCCGGCGTCAGACCCGACATCGTGATGCTGGAACACGCCCCGGCCTTCGCCGGCTCACCCGACGTGCTCAGCGAGCAGGTGGCCCTGCCGCCGCCCGCGTCCACGGTGAACGTGACGGTCGCCGACGTGGCCGTCGCCGACGAACCGGTGACCGTGACCCGGGGCGCCGCGACCGTACGGGCCGTGGCGGTGGCCTCCGGACCCGGTCCGGCCTCGTTGACCGCCTTCACCTTCACCGTGACGTTCTGGCCGTTGCCCAGCCCGGTGACGGTGGTGCGCGTCTCGGTGACCTCGCTGGTCCGGCCACCGACGTCCACCTGGTACTTCGTCACCGGCCGGCCGTTCGCCTCCGCCGGCGACCACTGCACCGTGACCGCGCCCGGCTGGTCGGCGACCGTGCCGGCCTGCAGGTCGAGCGGCCGACCCGGCGCCGCGAACGGCACCACCGTGTTGCTGACCGGCGACGCCGCCGAGCCAGCGCCCTTGTCGTTGACCGCCACGACGGTGAACGCGTACTGGGTGCCGAACTCCAACTCACCGGCCGGCACCACCAGCTCGGTCTTCGTCGACTCGCCGGCCGGCGCGTTCGTCCCCGCCGACGTGGCCGTCACCGCGTACTTGACGATCTTGTTGCCCTGCGCGTTCGCGGCCGGCCACTTCACCACCACCGTGCCGTCCGGCCGCTCCTGCGCCGTGATGCTGGCCGGCGGATCGGGCACCGCGGCGGTCGGGGTGACCGGGTTGCTGCTGCGCGGCGGCCCGTCCCCCTTGGCGTTCACGGCGTGCACCGCGAAACGGTACGTCTCGCCGTTGGTCAGCCCCTTGACCTCCACCGAACGCTGGTTGGCGCCCACCTCCAGGCGCTGGCCGGCACCCTCTACGACGTACTTGATGATCTCCGCGCCGTTCGCGGCGGCGGGCCGCCAACTCACCCGGGCCTGGGCGTTGCCGGCGGCTGCCGTGACGCTGCGCGGCGCGCTCGGCTTGCTCACCCGGGGCTTCTTCGGCGGGGGCGGCGGCGGGGGCGCCGGCGGCGGGTCGCCGCCCAACACGTCGTTGGCGTACTTGTCGACCTCGCGGACCTGGTGCTTGTCGTCCACCACCCGGGCCGTCGCCGAGTCGGGCGAGTTGATGAAGAGGTGGTTCTCGCGGACCTCCATCTCCAACGGGCCGTTCGCCTTGCCCTTGATGGTGTCGACCAACTGGCCGCCCGCGTCGAAGGAGTAGATGGTGCCGGTGGTCTCGTCGGCACAGTAGAACCGGTCGGCCCATGCCACCGCCGGGCTCAGCCGGTCGCCGTCGCCCGGCACCGTGAACGCCTGCTCTTCACCGACGTCACCCACCACCAGCACGCGCCGCTCGGCGGGCACCGTCACCGGCACCCGCGGTCCGGAGGTGCGGGCCGGCAACGCCGCCGGGCCGGGCAGCGTCAACGGCGTCGGACGTACCTCGCCGCGCTGCACCCGCAGAAGCCGGCCTGCCGTCCGGTCCAGGATCGCCACGCCGTCGTCCAGGGTGGAGACCCCCAGATCGTGGCTGGGGTCGGCGACGTCGTACGTCTCGACCCGCTCCGGGCTGATCCCAGCGCCGGCGGGCGCGGCCGAGGCCGGCACGGACGGCAGCTTCGCGGCGGTGACCGCCGAGACCGTGCCCTCGCTGGGCACCGCGATCCAGAGCCGGCCCTCACCGTCGAACGCGCCGCCGGTGATGCCCGGCGGATAGCGCACCGGCTCACCCACCGGGCTCAACGACCGGGGGTCGAGCTGCCGCACGATGCCCTGCACCGCGTCGACGACGAACGCCGCGTCCTCGTGCAGGGCCACGCTCACACCCAGACCGGGCGTGGTCGGCGTGGTCGCCGTGAGCTGCAGCGTCGCCAGATCCAGTGAACTGATCTGCCCGGTCTGCAGGTCCCGCAGGATCAGCAGCCGATCGGTCTGGGCGACCTGCATCGGGTGCCGACGGGCACCCGGAATCTCGGTGCGGGTGTCCACCCGGGCCGTCACCCCGTTGACCCGGGCCAGCTCGCTGCGCACCCCGCTCCACAGCCAGGAACTCGCGTCGTAGTTGGCCACCGCGTTGTCCGCCGCGCCCAACCCCAGGACGGTCAGCCCCATGGCGGCCAGCAGCGCGGTGACCGTGCCGACCGTCACCAGCCCGCCGCGCAGTCGGGACCGGGAACGGGGGGCGTCGGTCCGCTCGGCGTCGTCGATGCTGGCCACAGCCGGCTGCCTTCCCTGAGTCGTGGCAGGTGGCGTACGCCTCGCGGCGACCCCTCCCCTGAGCCGGGTGCCATCATATGGCCCGGCCGGGAACGGGGGAACCCGCACCGTCACCCCTGTGGATACCGAGCGTGCGCGGTGGACGCCCAGCTCAGCTCCACAATCGTCAATCCGACGTCGGCCAGCGCGAAAGCGTGGACCGTTCGCGTCGTCCGCGCGACAGTGCTCCCGTGACGGTCAGCTCGGCGGCGTGGACCGCTCGCGGTCCGTGCAGACCTGACCCGAGGTGGCGAAGCTGTCGGTGGAGTAGACGGCCAGCACCGTGAAGCAGTAGTCCACCCGGGAGCTGAGCCCGTTGACCGTGTGGCTGGTCCGCCCCGGCTCCACGGTGGCCATCACACCGAGCGCCGAGCCGGCCCGCCCACCCGCGACCATGAACGGCACCGCGCCGCCGGACGGGTCCGTCCAGCTCAGCGTGATCGTCACGACGTCGTCGCGGAGCTTCAGGTCACCGGGAGGGGGACCGGTCGCCGCCGGCGCCGCCGTCACGGGCGTACCGGACGGCGGAGGCGGCGTGTCGTCGCGGCTCAACACCACCGCACCCAGCCCGGCGACCGCGACCAGGGCAACCCCCGCGGCCACCGCCGCGCCGATCACCGTCGCCCGGTTGCGGCCCGTCGAGCCACCTCCGTCGGTGTACGCCTCCGGCGCGTAGTACTGGCCCGGGTACACCTCGTGGCTCGGCGGGGCATGCTGCCCCGGGTACTGCTGAGCGGGCGGATACACGGGCGCGACCAGCGGTCGGTACGGCGCGACCGGCCCCGGCATCAGGTCGTCCACCGGGGTCGACGCAGGGTTGCCCGGTCCACCCGCGACCGTCGCCGGGTTGCCGTATCCACTCCCGACCGGTGGTGGACCGTCGTGCCCGCCTGAAACCGGGGTGGTGGACGTCGTAGCGGCCGGGCCGAGGCCCGGTCCCCAGGTGGTGCCGGCTGCCGCCATAACCGGCTCGCCGGGGTCAGCTCTTCCGGGCCGGGGGGTTTCCGGGCCGACGGCCGGGAACACCTCCGTCGACGCGGAGGCGAACCCCGGCGGCTCGCTGTGCACGGTCGATCGCGCGGCAGTGCTCTCGCTGCCCGGCACGGGCGTCTCGGACACGCTCGCCGGCCCGCTCAGGGTCGCCTGCCCGTCCACGATGGCCCCCGGACCCGCCGCGGTCTCGGCGACCGGTGTGGTCCGTGTGTCCGTCGGCTCCACGGCGGCACCGCCGGACGTTGGCATCGGTTGTGGCGGCGCGCTGCTGCTCCAGGGCGGGGCGGTCAGTCCCCACGGCGGTGCGCTGACCGGAGGGGCCGAGACCGGCTGACCGTGGCTCGGCGGTGCAGAGACGGGGTACGGGTAGCCGGGTGGCCCGGAGACGGGGTGACTCTGACCGGGTGGCGCCGAAACGGGCAGGCCGGGTGGTCCGGAGACGGGGAACGCCTGGGCTGGTGGTCCGGAGACGGGGTGCGGCGGGCCGGACACGGGGATCGCCTGGGCCGGTGGGCCGGAGACGGGGTGCGGCGGGCCGGACACGGGGATCGCCTGGGCCGGCGGGCCGGACACGGGGTTGGCGGCAGGTCGGGATACCGGGAACGCCTGAGCTGGTGGTCCCGACACCGGGTTGGCGGGAGGCCCGGATACCGGGTGGGATCGGGCGGGTGGTCCGGAGACGGGGTGGTCGTAGCCGGGTGGAGCGGACACCGGGCGTCTCGGCTGCACGGCTGGCCCGGAGGGTGGCGCCGAAGGCAGCGGCGGTCCGGAGATCGGCTGCGGCGGCGCCCCGGGCGTCGGGCCGAGCACGGGGTGCGTGGGACTGGCCGCCGGACCGGACGCCGTCGGGGTCGGTCCCTCCACCGGGACGGCTGCGCCGCTCGCTCCGGCCGCTGCGATCCGAGCCGCCTCCTCGGCCAGAAGGGGCTCGATCTGTCGTACCTGAATCGTGGGGTTGTCCCACCGCGGCGCCGGCGTCGGGCTGGTGGGCGGCGCGGCGGGGGTCGGCGCGGTGAGCCGATGCGCGTCGGCGGGTGGTGCGCCTACGGATGGCGCGGTAGGCCGGTGCACGGTGGTGTGCGGTGCGGAGCTGGTGTGCGCCGTGGCGGTCGGCGGTGTCTGCGGCGGGTTGGCGGCCGGTCGCATCGGCTCGTGGTCCGTGCGCTGACGCGGCGGCGCGGGGGGAGGCTGTTGCCGGACGTGCGGCGTGGGCTGGACGGCGGCCCGGGGTGCTGGCACGGCCGCCGGCCGGGGCGATGGCGCCGGCTGCTCGACTCGCTGGCGCGGCGGCATCGGCGGTGTGGCAGGCATCGGCGGTGTGGCAGGCATCGGCGGTGTGGCAGGCACCGGAGGGACGGCGGCCGCGGGCGGCGTCGGACCGGTCGGGGCCGGGGGAGGCTGCGGCGCCCAGGGTGACGCGGGGGTCGGCTGGCCGCCGGCGGCCGGTCGCATCGCGGCCAGGGTCGCCAGGGACAGCGTCGGGCCGGACAGCGCCGACCGGGCCCCGGAGTCGATCGGCGAGGCGTCGGAGGTGGGGGTCGACGGCCCAACGGGCGACCGCTGCGGAGCGGGGCTGGCCTCGCCGAGGTACGCACGGGCGGCGCGTACGGCGGGGTGATGCTCGCCGAGCACGGCGGGCCCGGCGCTGGCGACCCGGGTGTAGTTGCGGCGGGCCTCGTGCCTGTTACCCAGTTCCTCGGCGACCTCCGCCAGTTCGAAGGCGAGCGCGAGCATCGTCGGCTCGGAATGGTCCCAGCGCCGCTCGCCCGCCGCGAAGGCCTCCTCGAGCACCCGGCGGGCGGCGAGCGGGTCGTCCGCCTCGCGGTGCAGGCGGGCCAGCAGGTGCGCGGTGTGCAACGTCTCGGGGTGGTCCTCGCCGTACGGCGGACGGGCGGACCCGACAGCATCCGCGAGCAACTGCCGGGCGGCGTCGTGGTCACCCGCCGCGCGCAGCGCAAGGGCCCGTTGCTGTACGGGAGCCAGAGGAGAGGGTTGGGACACAGGGCAATGCTGCCGTCACGGGGCCGCCGACGCTACCCGGGCCTGCCCTCAAGCTGGCCGTGGTGACCCTGGGTGGTGGCGTGAGCAGCGGCGGGAGGGTGATGTGCATGATCCACGAGCGCCGTGTACAGTAACTCCCCGTGCGGCCCGCTGGGCCGGCCTTCGGATGCAAGATCATCTGGGTCGGCGAGGTAGGCTGGACGAGCAAGTCCGGGTGGCGGAATGGCAGACGCGCTAGCTTGAGGTGCTAGTGCCCGTATAGGGCGTGGGGGTTCAAGTCCCCCCTCGGACACCACTTCTCGTGGATATCCACGCGAGATCAACTCCCCTCGCGTGGGGACGAGAACCCATACGTTGCATGCGTGCACCCAGTCGCCGGGAGTGGCTTCTCCCTGCGCTGACACCGCCGCGTCCGCCCTGGCGGGGGCCTAGGTGAGTCCCGGCCGCCCGCGTCCCCGCCAGCCCGACGAGCAGCTCGTCGAGGCCCTCGTGCCAACCCCGCTGCCCGTCGCGGTACCGGAGCCGGCACCGCTGCCGACATTGCCCACGTCCGCCGCCCCCAGTGGCGATGGCCGCCTGCTGTTCGACGTGGCGCGCCCCGACGCCGCCGGCCGCGTCACTGCTCGTGCGCTTCTGCGGGCATTGGGCTGGACACCGGGCCTCACCCTGCACGTCGACGTCGTGACCGGCGTAATCCTGATCACCCCGGCCGCCGAAGGCGCGCACGCCGTGGGGACCCGCGAGGAACTGCCCCTACCGGCCGCCGCCCGACACCTGTGCGGCATCGCTCCCGGCGAACCCGTGCTTCTGGCTGCCCTGCCCCGCCAGAACCGCATTGTCGCGCACCCCTCAAACACCATCGCGGCGGTCCTGGCCGACCTGCACGCCCGCATCCTCGGAGAGCCCTCATGACCACGGATCCCGATCGTGTCGCCACCGCCCGGGCGCTGCTCAAGCACCTGGGCGTTACTGCCGCCGACCTCACCGACAGTAACCGGCCCGCCGTGCCGACAGTCGCCGAGTACCTTCCTGCTGTTGTCGCGGCGGCGAGCCCGGCCACCCGACGCACCTACGGCAGCTCTTGGCGACGAATGGCCGCCGCCTACGGCGATCGGCGCATCGACGCAGTGCGGGCCAGCGACATCGAAGCCCTCATGCGACAGGCCGCCGCCAGCGCCCGCCCTCGCCGAAACTCGCGCCATGGTCGACACGCCGGCGAGCACCTCATCGCCGCAGCCCGCGCCTTCTACAACCGCGCCATCGCCGACGGATACCTGACCATCGTGGACAGCCCCGCCCACAAAGTCCCCAAACCCCGCCGACTGCCCAACACCCGCCGTGCCCTCACCCCCGACGAACTGTCCGATATCAACGCTGCGGCCCGCAGCGGCGGCAAAGACATCGTGCTCGACGCTCTACTGCTGCGCCTGCACACCGAAACGGCCTGCCGACGCGCCGGCGCCCTCGCGCTACGCCTGACCGACCTCGATACCGACCACGCTCTCATCCGGCTGCGCGAGAAGGGCGGCACGCAACGCTGGCAGCCCATCACACCGATGCTCGCCAGCCGACTGAACGACCATGCCCTAGCCCGCGGCGCCGTCCTCCCGACCGATGCGCTGCTGCGCTACCGCAACGGCCAACCCGCCACCTATCGGCGCTACGACCTGCTGTGGAAACGCATCGGCCGGCAGTTGCCGTGGGTCGCCGTCCAAGGCATCTCCATACATTGGCTGCGCCACACCACCCTCACCTGGGTCGAACGCCACTGCGGCTACGGTGTGGCCCGCGCCTACGCCGGACATACCGACCGCCAGGGACCCGCCACCACCACCTACATCAAGGCTGACCTCCAAGCCGTCGCTACCGCCCTGGCAGCTCTTACCGGTCAGCCACACCCACTGGCCGTCGAACAGCGAGGGTGCCCGCGGCCGTCGGTGCAGCCTGTCGAGCCGCCAATCCAGTGGACGTGATCAGTTGGAGCGTTACCGTTCCCGCGTCACGCACGAGGCCGCTGGACTCGATGACCCGCGCGTCACGCCAACCTCCCGTTGGTGCCACGCGCCAGGGCGAACGCGTAGTTAAGCACCCTGGCGTGCTGGGCATGTGGGCCCGGAACCGGCGTTAAGGGCGCCGAGCAGTGGGCCGAAGACATTATCGCGATGAGCGCGGCGCGGTCCTTGCCTGTCGTCGCCGTTTAGCAAGGTGACGACGAGTGCGCACGACGTCGGGATGCCTGGGGCCGACCACGCGTAGCTGGTCGGCGAGTAGGGCTTCCGTTTCGGCGACTGCGCCAGCCCAGTCTCCTGCCCTTCCCCTACATTCGGCGAGAGCGCGGCGGGTAGCAAAGGTGTCGCGGTGGTAGGGACCCAATATCTGCACCCGGGCAATAAGGAGTTCCTCCAACGCCTCAGGCGCTCCCTCGATATCCCCCGCCATGCCGCGTCGATTGGCAAGGAAGGCGCGGGCGGCCAAGGTGCCGCGATGGTCGGGTCCCAACACACGCAGCTGGATAATAAAGAGGTCCTCCAGCGCAGCGACCGCGCCCGCCCAGTCACCCGCCTCTGCTCGCCAAGCAGCGATGCTGCGGTGGGTGAGCAGGATTTCGGGGTGGTTGGGGTCCAACGCACGTTGCTGATCAGCGAGCAGCTCTTGCAAAGCCATGACCGCGCCAACCGCATCGCCTGCGCTGGCCCGCCATTCCGCGATGCGGTGTCGGGTGGCGAGAGTGTCGGAATGATCGGGGCCTGACGGCCGCAGGCGGTCAGCGAGCAAATCCGTAGCCTCGTACGAGCTCCGACTGCTCGTTCAGCCATCGGGCCAGGGGATCCTCTTCATATCCACCTTTGTCACCTAACACGTCGACCTTCACAGCGAGAATTTTTGTGGTGGAGGCGCGCAGGCGGCCCCTTCCCACCGAACGGCGGCCGGCCTAGCCTCCGGCCGGTTGCTTTGCAGCGCCATCGATCGGTCGGTCGGAGCCGTCCGGAGTGAGCCCGCGCCAGACAACCTTGCCAGACGATAGCGAGGGACCCCGACATTTCCGCCGCACGCGGCGCCAACCGGAGCCGCAGTTACTCCAGCACATCGAAGTGGACGAGGTACGCCTGCAACTGCTCCTTTTTGGCGTACCGGTGCAGCTCGTCGAGCGTAGGTGTGGTCACCTCAAGCTGTTCGGCCACCGTCCTCATTCGGTTGGCCAGGTCCGCTCTGGTGCGGACTTCGCTAAGTTGCGCCATGGCCAGAGCTCGTCGCAGAGCTGCCTGCCGTCGTAGCTCTGCGTCATCGGTCCAGATCTGCACGAAGTGTTGCTTGCGTAACTGGTACGACCCAATCCTGCTGAATGGCAATTTTGGCCTCGCACCGAAGCTGTCCGTGGCGAGGGTTGCCCGCCAGACACCGCTGGGGAGTTGCCGCAGTGTGCCCCTTCGTCTGCCGTCCGCGAGCCAATTGGTCCAGATCTCCCGCGGATCCGGCGACTGCTCGGCTGCGATCAGCGACCTGACTATCGGGACCCGTTGACACAGTGACTCCAGGAACGCGTCTTGTTCGCCGCGCACCCCGCTGTACGCCAGCAACCCGCCATCGGCGTCCTCGATGAGGTAGGCAGGCAGGTAGGCGTCCTGGTGCCCGAGCACGCGCAAATCCCGCAGTTGCTTGGGTAGATTGAAGTCGAACCGATCGGGTCGTTCCCCAAGCTGTGTGACGATCTCCGGACGGAAGGCCGAAGGCGAGAAGAGCGGGGCGAAACGCGATCCGTCGCTGACCTGTCCGATCGGCACGTCGGGGGTAGGCAACAGCCTCAGTGACCCCTGGTAATGACTGCGTGGAAGCGGGCGGGCGGTGAAGCGTTCGACGAGAATCTGCTGGCGGCTTTCCTTCGGAACGTAGCGGATGTCGGCCTGTGCCGAGCTTTCCCCAAGCGGGGTAAGCATGACCAGCCCGTCGGCATGGCGGACATGGCCGATGAGAGAGAGAAATGCCAGGCAGCGTTCCACGAGTGAGGCGGGTAGGCCGTAGAACGTGGCCAGGTCTGTCGATCGGAGCAGCCCGGCCTCCCGAATGCCCCGCACTAGGAAACGGTCGAGCACCTCGTACGCCTGCTCGTCGAATACCTGAGCCGCGGTCTCGACCTGCCAGAGCGGCCAGAGCACCGGGAAGAGCCGCGCAGGACGTATACCTGGCACGGTGACCGCGTGCTCGATGGCTCGTTGGGCGGGATAGATGATCCGGTCAGCCACTGAGCAACCTCTCGATTTCCCGGGAGGGTCGGCGGTCGCCCACCGCGTCGAGATGGTCGATCAACGATTGGACCAAAACGGCGAATTCCGGATCCTGCGCGGCACGTAAGGTAGTCGTGTCGCCTACCAGGACGAGTTGACGCCGGGGTCGGGTGATCGCCACGTTGAGACGTCGAAGTTCGCTGAGGAAGCCAATCCGGCCTGCGGGGTTGCTGCGGGTGCACCCGTAGACGATCAGGTCCCGTTCACCACCCTGGAACGAGTCGACGGTGCCCACGTTGTCGGCCACCCCGGCGTCACCCAGCTCCTTCCTGAGTAGCTGGGTGATCAGCTCCGCCTGTGCCCGATACGGAACGATGACCGCCCAGTCGGTGTACCGCGCGGCGCTCCGGCCCAACAGCTGGACGATCAATGCGGCCTCCAGCTCATTGACGTAGCCGGGCCTTCCCAGCCCATCCACCGAGCGGTCGGGCTGCTCCCTCCGTCGCGTCGCTGGTTGGTCCGACGTGTCGATCATTGCGAGTGGCGCGCTGAACATCGGGTCGGGCTGACCGCCGGGATGCTCGGTTTCCAGTAGTCCCCGGTAGAAGGTGTTCGACACGAACTGGGCCAGCTCCGCCGGCATGCGCCGCTGCACCCGCAACATGACCCGGTTGGTGTCTCTCATCCGGGGATAGAGCTGTTCGAAGGCGCTGCGCCTGAGAACGTCACCGACCAGTGTCGCAGCCTCAGGAGGCATATCGGAGGCGATGCGCTCGGCCCAGTCGCGTACCTCGTCGTCGAGGAAGGGCGGCAGTTGATTGTGGTCGCCGACCAACACCGCCCGGCGTGCCCGGACCAACGGCACCAACAGGTTCGGCGTGGAGATCTGTCCGGCCTCGTCGACGATCGCCACGTCGAATTCCAGCTCAGCCAGGATGGCGGTGGTGGCGGTGCCGATGCAGGTGGCGGCCACCACATCGGCGTACCGCACCAGTTCTCGATGCAAGTCGTGCTCGGCGTTGGCTACCTGGTCACGCCACTGCGCGAGTAGCCCGGCCCGGTTGCGGGCCAGGGCCGCGGCCGAGGTCAACTCCTCGTGCAACCGCGTCCAGCCAGCTAGGTCATCCGGCAACCCACCTGGCACTGCGACCGCTGGGCGCAGTACCTCGCGCGTTGCTTCCACCGCCTGCGTGGCCTTGCCGAGGGCCTTCTGATACATCGCAATAGCACCGTCGCGGGCATTGGTGATCGCCCTGACTTCCGGGTCGGCAGCGGCCAGCGCGTCGGCTCGGGCGCGAATCGCAGCGTACGACTCCTCGGCCAGTCGCATCGCGGTCCGGGTGTCGTCGAGCTGCGCGGAGGACGCGACGACTTGCTGTTCTCGGCGGCCGGCTAGCCATCGGAAGGAGAAGGCCAAGACTCCTGAGGCGGCTCGCCTCCGCGCCGTCTCGGCCTGCCGTTCATAGTCGCGGTGCTTCTCCGCGAGCGATGCCAGACTCGCGCGTAGCTCCTCTGCTCGCTGCTCGGCGGCGACGACCTGCGCGGCGACGGGTGCGGTGGCCCGCTCGACCGAGGCTGCCAGCTCTGCCGTGCGGGATTGAACGTCCCGGTCCGCACGCTGGGCCTCGGCGAGCCGCGCGGCCAGGTACCCGAGCCACCGCCCAGCCTGGTCGTCGGCCCCAGTGAAGGCGGCCAGGCGGGAAGTCATACCCGCTGTGGCCGCCAGTATCTCCTGCCGCAATGCTTCGACCTGCGTCTCCGCCATGAACCCACGTGCGTGAGCGGTCATAGCGTCCTCGTTGCCGACCCGGACCGCTCGGACCTCCGGCGGTAGTCGTTCGAGCACGTTGTCGACGGCGCGGTTGGTGTGGGAGGTGACCATCACCCGCTGCCCGCGTTCGGCGCAGGCGGCGGCGATCTCGGTGATGGTGCGAGTTTTCCCGGTACCGGGCGGCCCGAGCACCAGCAGCAGGTCGGGCACGGTCAGGGCAGCGCGGAAGGCGTGCAGCTGCGCCGGGTCAAGCGTCTGGCGCGGCTGAGCATCAGTGTCGGGCTGGTACGTCGCGAGACGCTGATCGACCAACTGGGTGAGTAGGTGAGGCTGGGTGGCGCGTTGTTCCCGAAGAGCCTCAACCGCGTCGAGCTGCGCGCGGTAGACCCGGTCGCTGGGCAACACCTGCAACGCACCTTGCTGGGGGATTCGGGCGTAGTCGACGCTGTTGTCGAACCTTATAGTGACCTCGCGGTCGTTGACTCGCAGCACCCGGCCGCGCAAGTCGGGTGCATCGGTGATGAAGACCAGTGCCCCTCTGCTCAGCGTGGCGTCACGGAGCAGGTGGAAGAGGTAGACGCCGCGGGCTGAGGACCGCTCCTCCCGGGTGCTGGCCAGCTTTCGGTACGGCAGTGCCGGCTCTCGGCTCTGCCGCGCGATCTCGATGTCCCGGGTCGCCTCGATGACATCGGTGAGCAGGTCGAGGTACTCGATGTGGTGCGCTGGCATCGTCGCCGCCGCCTCCGGAGGGGTGACGGCGAGACTTGCCCAGGCCCGGCAGAGCAGCGACCAGTGTGACGACGACCCCTCCGGCACGTCACGGACGTGGTGGTAGGCCCGCCAGCCCCTCGTACCGCCGAGCACCAGTGCCGCCTTGAGAAGGCGTTCCTGATCTTTGAAGCGGAGCGGTGAGACAAATCCGAGCGTGTACGCATCACCGTGGCCCGTGGGGTAGAGCCCGGCTGCCCAACGCTCGCCGTAGACGACGAGTCGGGATCGGTCCGCCTCGACCCGGGCCGGCAGCGCGTTCGCCGACGCCAACCTGCCGAACTCGTTGATCAGCACGGAGGGATCACGCAGACCGGACCGGGCGAGTTGATCGATGGCCCTGCCGGAGGGCACGACGGCGACCGGGCCGGGCAGGGTCAGGGATGCGACGGTCAGGGGGTGCCTCCCTGGGAGAGCAACCGACGTCCCTCGCGCAACGCGCCGGCGAGGGCGGGTGCCCCGACAGTACGGCGGGACGGGTCCGGGTCGAGGCAGCGCAGTAACAGGTCGTCGAGGTCGTCGGACAGCTCGGGCAGGCTGGCACGGATCGGCGGGGTCACGTGCGGTGATGGCGGATGGCCGGTCAGCGTGTGGTAGATCAGCGCCGACATCTGGTAGACGTCGACCGAACCGGCGGATCCTCTGCCCCGGTGCTGCTCCGGTGCGCGGTAGCCGGGAACGCCCTCGCTCGGCTGAGGCGTTAAAGCTGCCAGACCGCCGTCTACCAACGCCGCGCGCCGGGTACGTCCGGCGAGCACGATGCTGTCGGGGCCCAGTGCCCGGTAACTTGCCCCTTCTCGGTGCAGCACAGCCAACGCGGCGCAGACGTCGGCAGCGGCACCGAGCACGCCAGCGGCCGCGAAGCGAGCCAGCGGAGTACCTGTGGGGCCGAATGCCTGCCGCCATGTGGGCCCGGCCGGAAGCACCGTGAATAAAGTGGTGGCGGCAGTCTCCTCGGTCAGGTCGTCGAACGACGGCAGTCCGGCCGTACCGTCCAGCTTGCGCAGGAGGTGGCCCTGCGCGCGTACCTCCTCGCGGCGCCGCTGGGCCGCCGGCGTGTCCCGGACGATGTGGAGTTGGCGGATCCGGACTCGGAACAGGTCGTGCTGGACGCGGTCGGCGGTCGCCTGTCGCCAACTCCACGAGTGGTCGTTGCTGACCTGTTCGACGGCGTCGCTGTGCAACAGATAGCTGTGCGCGCCGATCGTGCGCTCGTTACCACCACACCAGGAGCTCGGGGCATGGTCCGGGGACTGCCGGGTCCCCTCGGCCCTGGTCATGACCGGCTCGGAGCGTTCCGGCTCGTCCGTGTCGCCGCTGTCCTGATAGGGGTGGTAATAGGCGCGCCGGACATACCGCGCGGAGGGCTGCATGAGCTGATTCCGCAGGGCCGTCTCGTCCCACAGGACCAGCCGTACTCCGGTGCGCCGCGCCTGCGTCAGGCCCCAGCCGTCCCACCACTGGGCCATCTGCGGGTTGAAGCTTGACGGTACGCAGAGCACCCACTCCTGAATCTGGTAACCATGCTGACGCGCGTTGCGGACCGCCGAGGCGAACGAATCCTCGATCTGTTGGCGATGCTTAAGTGTGACCCCGTGCGGGAAGTACTTCGCCTGCCAGATCGTGATCCGACCGTTGAGGTCGCCGACCAACGCATCGATGCCCCAGTCGCCACCGCTGCCGAACACGAGCCGGGCGTCACCGCGTACCGCCTCGACCAGAAGCCCGATCATCTGCTCGAAGTCCTCACGGCCGCCGGCTGCACCTGCCCGCGCCTCGTGAGCGAGAAAGTGGATCGGCGGCTCCCCCGACGCCGCCTGCATCACCGCGTCATCACGTCCCTGCCGTCGCCGGGTGTCGATATCTACGCGAGCGAGCATCCCAAACGACCGGCGACAGCGGCAAGACGAAACCCAGGCGCAGTGACATCGCGGCGACCGTGAGGGCTTTTCAGCGACGGTGACCGCAAGTATGTTTACGCCCACGGAGCGCGTCCGGTGTGGGCCTGGGGCAAGGTGGATGAGTTACGGCAAGTACAACCATCAAGGATATTTCGGCGAGAGCTTCGTGCGTGTCCTGGCAAGCGCCGCCGGCCTGATCGCCGGTCAACAGGACGTCGACCATACCGGGGTCGACTTCTCCATAGACTTTCCGGGAACGCGGGGCACGGTCCGTTTCCCTAAGAGGGCGTTTCACATTGCTGTCAGTCGGGTGTGTCGAAGGTGAGGCGTTGTTGGCGGGTGGCGGGTTCGCCTCGGGCGAGGCGGCGGAGCATGC
>NZ_JBEXIJ010000037.1:0-67777 GCF_040608495.1 Micromonospora sp. NPDC005174
GAGCCGATCCAGGGCGAGCAGGGCGTGGTGGTGCCGCCGGAGGGCTACCTGCCGGTCTCTCAGTCATCTAGATGACTGAGAGGCATCACGCTCACCGGAGTTGTCGGCCCCGCCCCGCCGCTGGTGGCCCGGGCGCGTCGGGGACGGTGCGGCACGAGGATCCGCAGCGGCGGTCACCCGCTGGGCCCCGCTGGCGGTGCCGGCTCCGGCGGGGTACGCGCCCACCGACCGCGAGTATGGGTGCAGCCAATGGTCGAGGGTCCGCGGCGGCGGTCCGCGGCCGACCCCGCGGTCACGGGGGCGGGGCGTGAACCTGGGCGGTGGCGGGGCCGCTAGGCTGGCTAACCGTGCTCGTACTCGTGGTGGACAGCTCGACCCCCGCGGTGACCGCAGCGCTGGTGGAGATCTCGGCGGACGGCGTGACGTCCCGGGCCCACCGGTGCACGGTCGATGCCCGCGCGCACGGTGAACTGCTCGCGCCTCAGATCGACGCGGTCCTCGCCGACGCCGGCGCGCGCCCGCGTGACCTGGGCGCGATCGTCGCCGGGCTCGGCCCAGGACCGTTCACCGGGCTGCGGGTCGGCCTGGTCACCGCCGCCGCGATGGGGCAGGTGCTCGGCGTGCCGACGTACGGCGTCTGTTCGCTCGATGCGATCGGGTACCCGGCGGCCGCCGGCGAGCCGGTGCTGGCCGCCAGCGACGCCCGCCGCAAGGAGTTGTACTGGGCTGTCTACGACGGCGCCGGTCAGCGGATCGTCGGACCCGAGGTGTCCGCGCCTGCGGTGGCCGCCGCGCGGGCCCGGGAGCTGGGAGCGACGGTCGCGGTCGGCGACGGAGCACACCGGTACGCCGAAGCTCTGGACCTGCCGGTGCGGGTCGAGCCGCGTTACCCGGATGCCACCGTGCTGGCGCTGCTCGCCGCCGAACGAATCCGTGCCGGCGCGCCCGGTGAAGGACTCACCCCGCTTTACCTGCGCCGTCCCGACGCCGTGGCGGCCACCGCCCGCAAACCGGTCCTGCCGTGACGCCGGTACGGCTGGAACGGTTCCGCTGGTGGCACGTCGAGCAGGCGATGCCGATCGAGGCGGACCTGTTCGGCGCCGGGCAGTGGTCGCCCGCCATGTTCTGGAACGAACTGGCCAACAGGCACCACTACCGGATCGCGGTCGACACCGACGGGACGGTGCTCGGGTACGCAGGGCTGGCCGGCGCCCCTCCGGACGAGGTGTGGGTGCAGGTCATCGCCGTCCGGCGGGACGTCCAGCGGCGTGGCATCGGCCGCGTGTTGTTGGAGGAGCTGCTCGCCGAGGCGGACCGTCGGGGCGCCCGCAGCACCCTGCTGGAGGTGGCCGTGGACAACGCCGCCGCCCAGCGGCTCTACGCGACGTACGGGTTCGAGCCGATCGGGGTGCGTCGCGGCTACTACCAACCGAGCAACACCGACGCGCTGGTCATGCGGCGCGACGCCGAGCCGACCGGGGACGGACCACACGACCATGGCTGACGAACCGCTGATTCTGGGCATCGAGACCTCGTGCGACGAGACCGGCGTCGGCATCGTACGCGGACACACCCTGCTGGCCGACGCGCTCGCGTCAAGCGTCGAGGAGCACGCCCGATTCGGGGGCGTGGTGCCCGAGGTGGCCAGCCGGGCCCACCTCGAGGCCATCGTGCCGACCATGCAGCGGGCGCTGACCGACGCCGGCGTCACGCTGGCCGACATCGACGCCATCGCGGTCACCTCCGGGCCCGGTCTGGCCGGCGCGCTGCTCGTCGGAGTCGCCGCCGCCAAGGGGTACGCGCTCGCCGCCGAGAAGCCGGTGTACGGCGTCAACCACCTCGCCGCGCACGTGGCGGTGGACACCCTGGAACACGGTCCGCTCCCGGAGCCCGCCATCGCGCTGCTGGTGTCCGGCGGGCACTCGTCCCTGCTGCTGGTCGACGACCTGGCCCGGGGCGTCACCCCGCTCGGCGCCACCATCGACGACGCGGCCGGCGAGGCGTTCGACAAGGTCGCCCGCCTGCTCGGGTTGCCGTTCCCCGGCGGCCCGCCGATCGACCGGGAGGCCCGGGCCGGTGACGCTGCCTCGATCGCCTTCCCGCGGGGCCTGACCGCCGCGAAGGACCTGGCCGCCCACCGGTACGACTTCTCGTTCTCCGGGTTGAAGACGGCGGTGGCCCGTTGGGTGGAGGCGCGGCAGCGCGACGGTGAGCCGGTGCCGGTGGCCGACGTGGCCGCGTCCTTCCAGGAGGCGGTCTGCGACGTGCTGACCAACAAGGCGATCGCCGCCTGCCGGGCGCAGGGCATCGACACGTTGGTGATCGGCGGGGGAGTGGCGGCGAACTCCCGGCTGCGGGCGCTGGCCGAGGAACGGGCCGAGAAGTACGGCATCCGGGTACGGGTGCCGCGGCCGAAGCTCTGCACCGACAACGGGGCGATGGTGGCCGCGCTCGGATCGCACCTGGTCGCCGCCGGTGTCGCGCCGAGCCGGCTGGACCTGCCGGCCGACTCGGCGCTGCCGTTGACCACGGTCAGCGTGTGACGGGGACACCGAAGATGATCGTGCGGATGTGGGAGGCGCGCGCCGAGGCGTACGGCGTCGCCGACCTGATCACCTGGGTGTGCGACACAGCCCTGCCCGAGCTGGAGCACGACCCGCTACACGTGTCCAGCGAGGTCTTCTCGTCCACCGACCACCGGGTGGTGGTCATCTCCAAGTGGCGCAGCAACCCGCGTCCGCTGCCGGAACCGCCCGCCCTGCTGGTGGCCCGCGCCCCGCACTCCTGGGACTTCACCCAGGTCGACCGCTGACGGGGGCCACCTCGACCGTTGGTCAGCTGCGGCGCAGCATCCGATAGGTGGCGATCCCGCCGGTGCCGAGCGCGGCGAGGAAGACCAGCCAGACGACGGTGCTGCTGACCCCGACCTGCGGGCCGGTGTTCGCCGAGGCAGCGGCCAGCAGACCGTCCTTGCCGGGGGCGGGCAGCGCGGCCGGCGGCAGTTCGGGCCAGCGGACCAGTCCGGTGGACTCCAGCATCTGCATGTGGTGCTGCACGAAGGCGTTGGCCTCCTCGCAGAGCTTGCGGACTGTCGCGTCGCGGGTGCTGGCCCGCACCGCGCCGATCACCGGGAAGATCTTGCCGTGGGCCACCCGGAGTCGGGTGACGAAGATCTGGTCGAACCGGGCGCCGGAGGCCTTCTGCATCTCGGCCAGCCAGCCCTTCTGCTCGGCGGTCGGCTCGGTGGGAATGGACGCGCCGAGCTTGTTGGCGGCGTCCACGACGAGCTGGTCGAGCTTCTGGTGCTCGCCGGCGATGCCGGCCCCGATCTCCCGTACCTTCGCCGACTGTCCCTTTTCGGCGGCCATCTGGCCGGCCGGCATCTCCCACAGCCCGGCCAACCGCACACCGTTGAGCAGCGTCATGTCGGCGGCGTTGAGCTGTTGCCCCCCGGCGGGGGCGGCGATGGCCACGCCGGGCAGGACACCGATCCCCGCGACGATCGCGATGAGCAACATCGCCGCTCGGTGCGTCCGGTTGCCCGGCCGGCGGCGGGCCAATCTGAGCGGTGCCATGTCTGCGGTGCCTCCTCGGTCCGGACCGAAACGCGTCTGGACCGGGCAGCCGCATCCTGCCGGCTGCCCGTCCGCCCACTGGTACGGACTGATCGTCCGATCAGTTCATCGGCGCGGGCCGCGATCTGCGGACCTCACGGCGCGCGGGGGCAGCGGCGACGCGGATCAGCGGGTGACAGCGAGGAAGCCGCCGAGCAGCAGCAGGGTGAGCGCGGCGACGGCGAAGAGGACCAGCAGCTCCCGGCGTCCGTGCCCGAGCCCACCGTCGTCCGTCGCCGCGGCCGCGGGGTCGGGCAGTGCCGGCAGGTCCCGCGTCAGGACGGCGAGGTCGCCGAGAGTGCGGGAGGTCCACACCGCGCCGACCCGCTCGGAGAACTCGTCCAGGGTGAGGCGGCCCGCCGTCGTGTGCCGGTGCAGATCGGCGACCACACGGTGGCGGTCGTCGTCGGAGGCGCGTAGCTCGACGTCCACGCCGGACAGGGTACGCGGCTCAACCCACGTCGAGGGGGTCGGCGAGGAGCCGTTCGAAGGCTAGTTCGGCGGCACCGATCAGTGGCGCGTCGGCACCGAGTTGCGGGGTACGCAGCCGGACGTGTTCCAGGCAGGCGCCGAGGGCGTTGGAGTTGAGCCGGCTGCGGATCTGGGCCGCCGCCGCGAGGTAGAGGTCGCGCATGGTGCCACCGAAGATGACCATCTCGGGATTGAAGACGTTGACCAGGTTGGCCACCCCGAAGCCGAGCCAGTCGCCGGCCTGGCGTACCGCGGTCTGAGCGCGGGCGTCCCCTCGGTCGGCGGCGTCGAAGACCGCGAGCAGGGCGTCGCGTCCCCGTGCGTCGGACCGTCCGGCCGCGCGCAGCAGACCGTGCTCGCCGATCTCGGTCTCCCAGCAGCCGCGGGCGCCACATTCGCAGGGCCTGCCGTCGCGGACCACCTTCATGTGGCCGACCTCGCCGCCGTACCCGCCGTGTCCGGTGAGCCGGCGCCCTCCGGCGATGATCCCCGCGCCGACACCGACGTCGCCGTACAGATAGATGACGTTGTCACAGTCCGCCGCGACGCCCCTGATGTGCTCGGCGAACGCCGCCACGTCCGCCACGTTGCCGACCGTGACCGGTACGTCGAGGCCCATCTCGGCGACGAGCGCCGCGCCGATCGGCTCGTCCACCCAGCCGGTGGTGGGGCCGAGCCGGACCAGGCCGTCCTCCCGACGGACCATGCCGCAGACGGCGACGCCGGTGCCGACGCAGATCGCGTCGCCGGGCACCGTCTGCTGCATCTCCTTGACCGCGCCGGCCAGCAGCGGCGCGGCCTCCGCGGCGAGCAGACCGCGAGGGCGGTCCAGCTCGCGGCGGTCGAGCACCGCGCCGCCCAGGCCGACCCGGACGGCGCGGAGCCGGTCCACCTCGACGGAGTACGCGTACACGTACACCCGGGCCGACTCGGGCCGGACGACAATGGACGGTCGTCCGGCCCGGCCGGTCTCCTTCGGCGTTCCCTCGCTGACCAGCCCGACGCCGGCCAGGTCGGCGGTGAGCGCGCCGATGGTGCTCCGGTTCAACCCCAGCGCGGTGGTGAGCTCAGCCCGGGTGGTCGGGCCGTGGACGTGCACGTACCGCAGCAGGGCCCCGAGGTTTTGCCTCCGGACCTCCTCCTGGCTCGGTGCCGGGCGCATACTGGTGCTACCTCCCGCGCGGTCAGCGGGTGCCGGTTGCTGCCGCGCGACGACGGGAGAGCGCGTCGACGCTGGCGGCGAGCAGCAGCACGACGCCGGTAACCGCGTACTTGACGCCCGCGCTGTACTCCATCAGGCCCATTCCATTCTCGATGACCGCGACCACCGCGCCGCCGAGGATGGCGTCGAGGACACGGCCCTTGCCGCCGAAGAGGCTCGTGCCGCCGATGACTGCCGCGCCGACCGCGTAGAGCAGTACGTTACTGCCCCCGGTGTTCGGGTCGACCGAGTTGGCCCGGCTGGCCGCCACGATGCCTCCGACGGCTGCCATCGACGAGCAGATCATGAAGACCGAGATCCGGATCCGGTCGACGCCGATGCCGGCGCGGCGGGCCGCTTCCCGGTTGCCGCCCACGGCGTAGATGTGCCGGCCGTAACTGGTGCGCTGTAGTACGAAGGTCCAGACGACAAGCAGCACCGCGATGATAGGCACCACGATCGGCACACCTTTGAGCGAGCTGATCAGGACGTTGCGGCTGCGCTCCAGGTTGAGCACGTACACCGCTGCTCCGAGGATGATGGCGAGTCCGACGATCCGCAGCGCCACCACCGCGAGCGGGTCGGTGATGAGGCCGCGGGCCACCCGGTTGCGGTGTCGGAGCAGTTGCACCGCCGCGTAGCCGACGACCGCGAGGGCGGTCAGCGCCCAGCCCAGCGCGGGGGTGAGGTTGCGGTTGGCGATGGCGATGAGCACCTCGTCGCGGACGGAGACGTTGGTGCCATCCTTGACCAGCATCAGCACGATGCCTTGGAAGGCCAGGAATCCGGCGAGGGTGACCACGAAGGACGGAATGCCGATCTTCGCGACGAGCAGGCCGATGGTGGTGCCGATGACCAGACCGGTGGCGATCGCGGCGAGGACGGCGACCCACCAGGGGTAGCCGAGCACGGTGACCACGTTGGCCAGTACCGCCGCGCAGACACCGCTGGCGAAGCCGGCGGAGAGGTCGATCTCGCCGAGCAGCAGCACGAAGACCAGGCCCATCGCGATCAGCGTGACCGCCGCGCCCTGGGTGAAGAGGTTCGCGAAGTTGCCCGCCGACAGGAACGACGTCGGCCGCATGATGGCGAAGACGGTGCAGAGCACGATCAGGCCGAGCACGGCCGGTAGCGCGCCGACGTCGCCACCGCGTACCCGGCTCACGTAGTTGCGGACGTGGCTCCCGACGGTCGGCGGCGGTGTGACGGCCGCGGGGCCGTCCTTCCGCACGGCGGTGGTGGTCATCGGACGCCTCCTGAAATCGAGTCGGCCGGCTGCGGGCCGTCGCCGTTGCTGCCCGGGTCGGTGGCGAGACCGAGCCCGCCCGAGCGCCCTGCGGTGATCAGCTCGACCACCTGGGCGTGGGTGATGTCGGTGGTCTTCACCTGGGCGACCATCTGGCCGAGGTACAGCGCGGCGATCCGGTCGGAGACGGCGAAGACGTCGTTCATGTTGTGCGAGATGAGCACCACTGCCAGGCCGTTGTCGGCGAGGCGGCGGACGAGTTCGAGGACCTGGGCGGTCTGTGCCACGCCCAGGGCGGCGGTCGGCTCGTCCAGGATGACGAGCTTGCTGTTCCAGAGCACCGCCTTGGCGATGGCCACGGTCTGGCGCTGACCGCCGGAGAGGCTGGCGACGTGCTGGCGAAGCGAGGTGACGGTGCGGATGGAGAGCCCCGCCAGGGTCTCGGCGGCGAGCTGTTCCATTGTCGGCTCGTCCAGGACGATGCCGCTGTGCTTCTCCCGGCCGAGGAACATGTTCTGCACGATGTCCAGGTTGTCGCAGAGCGCGAGGTCCTGGTAGACGACCTCGATGCCGAGCGTGGCGGCGTCGCGGGGACTGCCGATGTGCACCTGTTCGCCGTTGAACAGGACCTCACCGGCGTCGGTGGAATAGATGCCGCTGATGCACTTCACCAGGGTCGACTTGCCGGCGCCGTTGTCGCCGACAAGTGCGGTCACTTCGCCCGGGTGGACGCTCAGGGCGACGTCGCGGAGCACCTGGACGGGACCGAAGCTCTTGTCGATCCCGCGGAGTTCCAGCAGGGGAGTCGCGGACACGGGGTCTCCTTCTTAAGGGAGGGGCGGGGCCCGTCCGGCGGGCGCCGCCCGGCACGGGAGGGTGCTCCCGTGCCGGGCGGCGATGGTCGTCCCGGCGGGTACTGCGGCGTCGGTCAGCTGATGCCGGCGCCGGCGCAGGCCTTGGCGTACGCCGCGGTGCAGACCTCTTCCTTGGTCACGTAGCCGTCGGCGATGACGTCCTTGATGGTGTCCTTGTAGATGGCCTTCGGGGTGAGCAGCACCGATGGGACGTCGCGGTTGCCCTCCGGGTCCTTCACCGTCTGGCCGGTGTCCTTCTTCTCGCCCTTGGCGAGCGCGATGGCCAGGTCGGACGCGGCCTTCGCCTCTTCGCGGACGGCCTTGTAGACGGTCATGCACTGGTCACCGGCGAGGATGTTCTGCAGGCCCTCGGTGCTGGCGTCCTGACCGGTCACCGGCACCTTGCCGTTGAGCTTGTTCTTCTTCAGGATCGAGATGGCGGCGTTGCCGAGGCCATCGTTGGCGGCCAGCACACCGTCGATCTTGCCGTTGGCCTTGGTGAGCTGCTGCTCGAAGATCGTCGCGGCCTGGGCGTTGTCCCACGCCGGCACGGCGTCCTCGGGGCCCTTGACGTATTCCTTGGAATCGAACTTCGGCTTGAGCACCGAGTCGTACCCGTTCTTGAACAGGGTGGCGTTGTTGTCGGTGGGGGAGCCGTTCAGGTACGCCACGACGGGGTTCTTGGCGTTCTTCTCAGTCAGGCACTTCGACAGGCCCTCGCCCTGGAGCTTGCCGACGACCTCGTTGTCGAAGCTGACGTAGTACTGGGCCGAGCCGCCCAGGGTGAGCCGGTCGTAGTCGATGGTGGCGACGCCCTGCGACTTGGCCTTGTCGAGGACGGCCTTGCCGGTGCCGGAGTCCAGGTTGACGATCATCAGAGCGGTGACGCCGCTGGTGATCATCTGGTCGGCAATGGTCTGGAAGGCGGTCTTGTCGTTCTGGGCGTTCTGGATGTCGTACTTGACACCAGCGGCCTTGAACGCCTCCTCCAGGAACCGACGGTCCGCGGTCTCCCAGCGGGCCGAGGACTTGCTGTCCGGGAGGATCACGCCGATCTTCGGGGTCTTGGCGGAGCCGCCGGCGTCGGAGCCGGAGTCGTCGTCGCCGCACGCGGTCAAACCGCCGGTCGCGAGCAGGCCCACGGCGGCGATGGTGAGGATCCCCTTACGCATGTGCAGGGTCCTTTCGGAGGTGGGGGAGGTGTTGTTTTGTTGTGTCCGGCAACGTATTCCGCGTCACACTGGCACCACAAGACCGCGCAGGTCCCAAGTTGGTTGGAAGCGATAACAATTCAGCAACGCGACTGTTACTCGCCGAACATCCCACGAAAAGAGCGATGTAACGACAGGTCAGCGGGCCTGCAACGGTGCCGCGAGCGCGGCGAACCTAGACGACAGGGCGGCCGATCAGCACTGTCGGCGCTCCGGCGATGCGGGTGAGCACCAGGCTCGCCGCCTGGTCGCCGGCCAGCCGCAGATCCCGCCGCAGTTGCTCCGGGGTGAGTGCCGAGCCTCGTTTGAGGATCTCCACCCGGCCCACCCGGCGCTCCCGCAGCAACGCCCGCAGTCGCTTGAGCGAGAAGGGCAGCACGTCGGTGATCTCCAGGCAGCGCGCGTACGGGGTGCGGGTGGGGTGGTCGGCGTACAGGTAGGCGATGCTCGGGTCGGCCAGGGTGGCGTCCAGTTCGTCGGCCAGTTCGGCGACGAGGTGCGCACGGACCACCGCCGGGTCCGGGTCGTACAGGTAGCGGCGCGGCGGCCCGACCGGGGCCTCCGTGTCGCCCGAGCCGGTGAGCTGGTGGATCTCCTGCCGGTACACGCTGGCGCGGCGGGGCACCTCGGCCAGTTCGCCGCACCAGAGGGCGGCCTCGACCAGGTCGCCGTCGACGCCGACCCACTCCGCCTCCGCGCCGGCCGGGATGAGCGCGTGGTCCAGGCCCGGCGCGACCTTCACCACAGTGCGCGGCACCCGCTCGGCCAGCCCCGTCACGAAGTCCCACGGCGGCGAGTAGGCGCGCGGATCGAAGATCCGTCGGCCGGTGCCGGTGGCGCGTCGGGCCGGGTCGCAGAAGACGCCATCCACCCGCGACACGTCGAACGCGGTCGCGTCGCCGCACTCGACCGTGAACAGGTCGGCCACCCCCGCGGCTGCGGCGTTGGCGGCGGCCATTTCGGCGGTCACCGGGTCGGCCTCCACCCCGTACACCCGGATGCCGGCGCGGGCGGCGGCCAGGGCGTCGGCGCCGAGGCCGCACCCGAGATCGGCCAGGGTCCGCACGCCGGCCGCGCGCAGCCGGGCGGCGCGGCGGTCGGCGACCACCCGGCGGGTGGCCTGTTCCAGGCCGGGGCGGGTGAGGAACATCCCGGCGGCGGCCGGGCCGAACTTGCCCACCGCACGGTGCCGAAGCTCGGCCTGGGTGAGTGCAGCCGCCGCCAGCGTGGGCGGCACCCCGGTCGCGCGCAGCGCCGACGCCGCGGTCAGTGGATCGCCGCCGGCCAGTTCGGCCGCCGCCGCGAGGGCGGCCGACCCCTCGGGGGTACGTAGTGCCGCCAGCTGATCGAGATCCACCTACCCATTCTCCCGGCCGGGGTAAAAATACCGCTGGCGGGGCGCGACGCGCTGGCACTCTCCTTGACGGAGTGCTAGCCACGGAATAACCTGCGATTAGCACTCTCACCCTGAGGGTGCCAGCTTCCGGGTCTCGCGACCCGGGCGCGCACGCCAGGCGGACCGGCACCCGCGACGACGGTCCCGCCCGGTGGCATGAGGCAGATTGACGCTGGTCGGCCCCGCCGACCAGCAACGGAACCAGTAGTACCCCAGGAGGGTATGCCCGTGACTACCGCGACCAAGGTTGCTATCAAGCCGCTCGAGGACCGCATCGTGGTCCAGGCGAACGAGGCTGAGACCACCACGGCGTCGGGCATCGTGATCCCCGACACCGCCAAGGAGAAGCCGCAGGAGGGCACTGTCCTCGCTGTGGGCCCGGGGCGCGTCGACGACAACGGCAACCGGGTTCCGGTTGACGTGCAGGTCGGCGACACCGTCCTTTACTCGAAGTACGGCGGCACCGAGGTCAAGTACGCCGGCGAGGAGTACCTGGTGCTCTCCGCCCGCGACGTCCTCGCGGTCATCGAGAAGTAAGCAACCGATCAGTGCCACTGCCCCGGTCCGGCTCGCCGGGCCGGGGCAGTGGCACTTCGAAGGGACATACATGGCGAAGATCCTCAGCTTCTCGGACGACGCCCGGCACCTGCTGGAGCACGGTGTCAACGCCCTCGCGGATGTGGTCAAGGTCACCCTCGGCCCGCGCGGGCGCAACGTCGTCCTGGACAAGAAATTCGGTGCGCCGACGATCACCAACGATGGTGTGACCATCGCCAAGGAGATCGAGCTCACCAACCCGTACGAGAACCTCGGCGCGCAGCTGGTCAAGGAGGTGGCGACCAAGACCAACGACGTCGCCGGCGACGGGACCACCACCGCGACCGTGCTGGCCCAGGCGATGGTTCGCGAGGGTCTGCGCAACGTGACCGCCGGGACCAACCCGGCCGGCCTCAAGCGGGGCATCGACGCGGCGGCCGCCAAGGTCTCCGAGGCGCTGCTCGGCCGTGCCGCCGAGGTCACCAGCAAGGAGTCGATCGCGAACGTGGCGACGATCTCCGCGCAGGACGCCACGATCGGCGATCTGATCGCCGAGGCGATGGAGCGGGTCGGCCGCGACGGTGTCATCACCGTCGAGGAGGGCTCGATGCTCACCACCGAACTGGACGTGACCGAGGGTCTCCAGTTCGACAAGGGCTTCATCTCGCCGAACTTCGTCACCGACCTGGAGGGTCAGGAGTCCGTCCTTGAGGACGCGTACATCCTGGTCACCACCCAGAAGATCTCGGCGATCGAAGAGCTGCTGCCGCTGCTGGAGAAGATCCTGCAGAACAGCAAGCCCCTGCTGATCATCGCCGAGGACGTGGACGGCCAGGCGCTCTCCACCCTGGTGGTCAACTCGCTGCGCAAGACCCTCAAGGTCTGCGCGGTCAAGGCCCCGGGCTTCGGTGACCGGCGCAAGGCGATGCTCCAGGACATCGCGATCTCCACGGGCGCCGAGCTGGTCGCCCCGGAGCTGGGCTACAAGCTCGACCAGGTCGGCCTGGAGGTGCTCGGCACCGCCCGGCGCGTCGTGGTCGACAAGGAGAACACCACGATCGTCGACGGCGGTGGCCAGAAGGCCGACGTCGCCGACCGGGTCTCCCAGATCCGCAAGGAGATCGAGGCCTCCGACTCCGACTGGGACCGGGAGAAGCTGGCCGAGCGGCTGGCGAAGCTCTCCGGTGGCATCGCCGTCATCAAGGCCGGCGCGGCCACCGAGGTCGAGATGAAGGAGCGCAAGCACCGCATCGAGGACGCCATCGCGGCGACCAAGGCAGCGGTCGAGGAGGGCACTGTGCCCGGCGGCGGCGCCGCCCTGGTGCAGATCCTCTCGGTCCTCGACGACGACCTGGGCTTCACCGGTGACGAGAAGATCGGCGTCTCGGTAGTGCGCAAGGCGCTCGTCGAGCCACTGCGCTGGATCGCCCAGAACGCCGGTCACGACGGCTACGTCGTGACCCAGAAGGTCGCCGACCTCAAGTGGGGCAACGGCCTCGACGCCGCCAAGGGCGAGTACGTCGACCTGGTCAAGGCCGGCATCATCGACCCGGTGAAGGTGACCCGCAACGCGGTCACCAACGCCGCCTCGATCGCCGGTCTGCTGCTCACCACGGAGAGCCTCGTGGTGGAGAAGCCGGAGCAGGCCGAGCCGGCCGCCGCCGGCGGGCACGGCCACGGCCACCAGCACGGCCCGGGCTTCTGACCCGTAGCGACACCTGTTCCGGGGCACACCGCCGTACGGCGGTGTGCCCCGGTTCGTCTGCGCGATCATTACCAACCGCTGACGTCGTTGGCGGCCCGCCGGAATGATCGCGCACACTGGGCCGATGAGCACCACGTCGCGGCGGTACGCCGCGCTGGCCGGAGTCACCGCCGCCGCCGTCGCGATCGGGGTCGCGGAACCGGTGGCGGTGCTGACCGGTCCTCGGTCGGCCCCACTGGTCGCGGTCGGCGGGGTGGTCGTCGACGCCGTTCCCGAACCGCTCAAGCAGTTCGCCATCGACGTCTTCGGCACCGCCGACAAAATTGCCCTGCTGACCGGAACGGCCCTGCTGCTGGGCGCGTTCGCCGCGCTGCTCGGGATGCTGGCGGTCCGCCGGCTCGCCCTGGGCCTCGCCGGTATCGCGGCGTTCGGCGTCGTCGGTGTGGCCGCCGCGCTGTCCCGTTCCGGCGCGGACGTCTTCGACGCGCTGCCGTCACTTGTCGGCGGCGGCCTCGGCGCCCTGGTGCTCTGGCTGTTCATCGCCGGCCCCTTCGAGCTGGAACCGTGGCCCTGGACCTCACCTGCGCCGTTGTCGCCGGCCAGGCCCGACGAGTCCCCGGTGTCGCCGGCCGCGCCGGTCGAGGGTGTCGATCCGGAGTCGCGTCGACGGTTCCTGACCGGCACGGGAGTGCTGCTGGGGACGGCAGCCGTGGCTGGTTTCGGCGGGCGCTGGTTGGCCGGGCGGCGGGGCGTCTCGGCTGCCCGGGACGCGATCCGGCTGCCCGCCCCGGCCGTCCCCGCGCCGGCCGTACCAGCGGGCGCGGACCTGTCCCTGGCCCAACTCGCGCCGTACGTCAGCCCGAACTCCGGGTTCTACCGGATCGACACCGCACTGGTGGTGCCGCAGGTGAACCCGGACACCTGGCGGCTGCGCATCCACGGCCGGGTGGGCACCGAGCGCACCTACAGCTACGCGGACCTGCTGGCCCGGCCATTGGTCGAGAGGTACGTCACGCTGGCCTGCGTCTCCAACGAGGTCGGTGGGGACCTCATCGGCAATGCGCGCTGGCTCGGCGTACCACTGCGGGAGCTGCTGGACGAGGCCCAGCCGGACGAGGACGCCGACCAGGTCGTCGGCCGGTCGGTCGACGGTTGGACCTGTGGCACACCCACCGCCGCACTCCGCGACGGCCGGGACGCGCTGCTGGCGATCGGCATGAACGGCGAGCCGCTGCCGGTCGAGCACGGCTTCCCGGTGCGGATGGTGGTGCCCGGTCTCTACGGCTACGTGTCGGCCTGCAAGTGGGTGACCGAGTTGGAGCTGACACGCTTCGCGGACTTCGACGCGTACTGGGTGCCGCGCGGATGGTCCGCCCAGGGGCCGATCAAGACCCAGTCGAGGATCGACGCGCCACGGCGGCGCAACCGGCTGACCGCCGGTCCGGTGACGGTGGCCGGCGTGGCCTGGGCGCAACACCGGGGGATCAGCCGGGTCGAGGTACGCGTCGACGACGGCCCCTGGCAGGAGGCGGCGCTGGCCCCGACGGTGTCCGTGGACACCTGGGTCCAGTGGTCCTGGCGCTGGGATGCCACCCCGGGCGAGCACCGGCTCCAGGTCCGGGCAACGGACGCGACAGGCGAAACCCAGACCGAGCGCACCCAGAGCGTCGCCCCCGACGGCGCAACAGGCTGGCACACGGTCCCGGTGAACGTCCGCTGATCCTGCGGCGGCCAGGGGAGGGTTTCATCGCCCTTTGCTCTGCTTCAATCCAGGCAACACCCGGCGTCCGAACACACGCGTCCGGATTGCGAACACCGGGTGCTGCCTCCGTGTTGCCTCCGCTGAAGCAGAGCAAAGGACCACCGGAACATCCATGCCCTCCGTCGACATCGACGGAGGGCATGGGGCGAAACGGGCATGGGGCGAAACGGGCGTGGGAAAAAGGGGGCGTGGGGCGAGAAGAGACGGCCGAGTCGGGTGTGTCGGGTCAGGCCACGTTGCGCTGGGCCGGGACCGTCGACTTGTGCGGGCGGCCCAGGCGGGCCTCCAGGCGTGCCACGTCGACGCGGATCTGCCGGCGGTCCGCCAGGTCCTCCCAGCCGACGGCGAGCAGCCGCAGCCGCTCCGACTCGCTGAAGCCGCCCCACACGCCGTACGGCTCGCGGACGGCCAGGGCGTGGGCCGCGCACTCGGCGCGGACCGGGCAGGCGCGGCAGACCGCCTTGGCGGAGGACTCCCGCCGCAGCCGTGAGGACCCACGCTCTCCGTCCGGGTGAAAGAACTGAGCGCTGTCCCGGCCTCGGCAGGCGCCGAGCCGCTGCCAGTCCCAGAGGTCGACGATGGGTCCGGGCAGTCTACGTACGTTCGACATCAGCACCCCTCCTCCCGCGCGGCACCGCGAGAATGCTTGTGGCCGGCTTCCGGGCGGCGGGCCGCGCAGGCGCACCGTTCCCGGCCTGGCCCCCCGGTACCCGGGTCGTTGCCGGCTCACACATCTGTGATCGAAAACGCGTGGCAACTTGCGGCTTTTGCCCCATCTGTCGGAAAAGTTCAGATGATTGCCCGGAACCTCCTCCCCAGCCGACCCCGTCATGGTCTGCTCGTGTGCGGAGAGGAGACCACCACAGTGCGTACCGTTCTTGTGTGCGTTCGGACACCGCTTGCGGCCCAGCACCTCACTTCTGCTGCCGCACGGCTGGGCTTGTCCGCGATCATTCGTACCGCCGTCTCCGATCCCGAGGTGATGTTGCGACTCGCCGAGCGGCCGGCCGACGTGGTCCTCGCTGACACGGCCCTCACCCGGCCGGACAGCGCGGGCTTCGTCCGGCGGGTGCTGGCCCGCGCGCCGCAGGCCGCGGTCCTGCTGCTCGGCGCCGAGGAGTCCGAGGCGGCGGCCGCCACCATCAGCGCCGGCGCCCGGGGATTGATCCAGAACGCCGACCACGATCTGACCAGCGCCGTGGCCAAGGCCCTGCTCCTGCTGACCGCGCCCGGCCGGGCCTCCCGGCAGCGGGTCACCGACCCGGCCCGGGACGCGGCGGCGGTCGGTGGTTCGGGCCGCTCCGCGCCGTCGGTACGCGGTTCCGCCGAGCCCGGCTGGACGGCCGCGACCGGCGACGGGCCGCCCAACGTGGCGTCGGTGCCCGTGCAGCGCGGCGACGACGAGGTCGAGCCGGCGGCCGACGGGTCCGCCACCGGTCAGTCCGACGCGATCCGGCCCGGCCCTGGCGCCCGTGCGAACCGGGCGGCGGTCGGGCTCACCGAACGGGAACTCCAGGTGCTGCTCGGCATGGCCGAGGGCAAGAGCAACGCGGAGATCGGTCGGGAACTGTTCGTGTCGGAGGACACCGTCAAGACCCACGCGCGACGGCTGTTCCGCAAGCTCGGGGCCCGGGATCGCGCCCACGCCGTCGCCGCCGGTTTCCGAGCTGGCCTGGTCTCCTGACGCCGCACCGCAATTCGCCACAACGTGATCGTGCTCGAACCTGGAAGTAGTGGTCTCGCCGTACCGGCAGGCCACTACTTCCTTGTCTCAGCACGATCGTGAGCGGTCCGCACGCGCCCGGACGGTGGAAGGCGGGACCTCACTCGGCGGTGGTGGCGCCCGGTTCGTCCTCGGTGCCCTCGGTCAGGGTGTCGTGCACCCCGTCGGCGTATCCACGGGCGTAGTCCCAGGTCACGTAGTGGTCCGGGTCCGGGTCGTACGCCGGCTCGTGCACCCGGGGCCGCCCCGAGTTGAGCAGGTGCCGCAGGTTGCCCCGCAGCAGGTCCCAGTCGAAGTAGTGCGGTTCCCGGCAGTCCTCGCATTCGATGACCAGCCCGCGTACGCCGATGGGCGCCAGCAGGGCCTGGTAGATCTCCAGATCGGCGAGGTCCTCCAGCACGTCCTGCCGCTCGACGTCGGTCAGTGGATCCGGCGTCGCGTCGTCACCCGGATCGTCCAGGCCCGCGGTCGGGTCGGCCGGGTCGCCGTTGAACGGGTCGATGGGCTCGTCGTGCACCCCCTCACCGTAGACCCAACGCGGCGCGGACGTCCGCCCCCCGGCACCGCGCCGAGGCGGCCGCCGCCGATCCAGGTCGCGCAGGTCACTGGGTACGATGGGACGACGTGCCGGCGCCGTGGCGTGTTCCGGTGCCCGCCCGTGCCACCTCGCTGAAGCCCATCCGAGCAGCTCAGGGGAGCAATCGTGGAAAATTCGCCCAGCACTGATCTTCCGGCCGGCGTCGAGCGCGCCGACCTGGGCGGCCACCTGCCCGAGCTGCCCGCCGGCTCGGCCCGGGTCGTTCCGCTCGGGCTCACCTTCGACGACGTGCTGCTCCAGCCGGGCGAGTCGGACGTCGTGCCCAGTCGGGTCAACACCCGGACGAAGCTCACCCGCAACGTCGAGCTGACCGTCCCGCTGCTGTCCAGCGCCATGGACACGGTCACCGAGGCGCGGATGGCGATCGCCATGGCCCGCCAGGGTGGCATCGGCGTGCTGCACCGCAACCTCTCCGTGGATGACCAGGCCCTCCAGGTCGACCTGGTCAAGCGCTCCGAGTCCGGCATGATCACCAACCCGGTGACCGCCAGCCCGGACGACACGCTGCGCGACGTCGACGAGCTGTGCGGGCGGTACCGGATCTCGGGCGTCCCGGTGGTGGACGGCAACGGCCAGTTGGTCGGCATCGTGACCAACCGCGACATGCGCTTCGTCTCCGAGCCGGACACCCCGGTCCGCGACATCATGACCCGGACGCCGCTGGTCACCGCCCAGGTCGGGGTGAGCAAGGACGAGGCGCTGGAGCTGCTGCGCCGGCACAAGGTCGAGAAGCTGCCGATCGTGGACGCCGCCAACCGTCTGCGCGGGCTGATCACCGTGAAGGACTTCACCAAGAGCGAGCAGTACCCGAACGCCACCAAGGACGACGCGGGCCGGCTGCGGGTGGCCGCCGCCGTGGGTGTCGGCGAGGACTCGTACAAGCGGGCGCGCACGCTCGTCGACGCGGGCGTCGACGTGCTGATCGTGGACACGGCGCACGGGCACCAGCGGGCCGTGCTGGACATGGTCCGCCGGCTCAAGAAGGACGTCACGATCGACATCGTGGGCGGCAACGTGGCCACGTACGCCGGCGCGAACGCGCTGGTCGAGGCCGGTGCCGACGGCATCAAGGTGGGTGTGGGCCCGGGCGCGATCTGCACGACCCGGATCGTCGCCGGCGTCGGTGTCCCGCAGATCACCGCGATCATGGAGGCGGCCCGTGCCGCCCGCCCGGCCGGCGTACCGGTGATCGGCGACGGTGGCATCCAGTACTCGGGCGACATCGCGAAGGCGCTTGTCGCCGGCGCGGACACCGTGATGCTCGGCAGCCTGCTGGCCGGCTGCGAGGAGAGCCCCGGCGAGCTGATCTTCATCAACGGCAAGCAGTACAAGGCGTACCGCGGGATGGGCTCGCTCGGCGCGATGCAGTCGCGGGGGCAGGCCAAGTCGTACTCGAAGGACCGGTACTTCCAGCAGGACGTGCTCGCCGAGGACAAGCTGGTCCCCGAGGGCGTCGAGGGCCAGGTGCCCTACCGGGGCCCGCTGTCCGCGGTCGCCCACCAGCTCATCGGCGGGCTGCGGGCCGCCATGGGGTACGTCGGCGCGGAGAGCATCCCCGAGCTGCACCGGCGTGGCCAGCTGATCCGGATCACCGCGGCCGGGCTCAAGGAGAGCCACCCGCACGACATCCAGATGACCGTCGAGGCGCCCAACTACCACTCCCGCTGACCATCCCCCAACAATCTGGAGTCCCCCATGCGTGACGTGGTCGAGATCGGGCTGGGCAAGACCGCGCAGCGCGGCTACCACCTGGACGACATCGCCATCGTGCCGAGCCGCCGGACCCGGGACGTCGACGACGTCTCGACCGCGTGGCAGCTCGACGCGTACCCGTTCGGCATCCCCTGTGTCGGGCACCCCTCGGACGCCACGATGAGCCCGTCCTCGGCGGTCCGACTCGGCCAGCTTGGCGGTCTCGGGGTGCTGAACGTCGAAGGGCTGTGGACCCGTTACGAGAACCCGACGAAGGTGCTCGACGAGTTGGCCGGCCTCGACGAGGAAGCCCGCGCCACCAAGCGGCTCCAGGAGGTGTACGCGGAGCCGATCCGCCCCGATCTGATCGCCGAGCGGGTCCGCGAGCTGCGCGCCGGTGGCGGCACGGTGGCGGTGCGGGTTTCCCCGCAGCACACCCTCGCGCTGGCGCCGGTGATCCTGGACGCCGGGGTCGACATCCTGGTCATCCAGGGCACCATCGTCTCGGCCGAGCACGTGTCGACGACCGACGAGCCGCTGAACCTCAAGGAGTTCATCGCCGACCTCGACCTGCCGGTGATCGTCGGCGGCTGCACGGACTACAAGACGGCGCTGCACCTGATGCGTACCGGCGCGGCCGGCGTGATCGTGGGCATCGGCGGCGACGACTGGTCGACGACCGAGTCGGTGCTGGGCATCCGCGTGCCGATGGCCACCGCCATCGCGGACGCCGCTGCGGCCCGCCGGGACTACCTCGACGAGACCGGTGGCCGGTACGTGCACCTGATCGCCGACGGCGACATCCAGACCTCCGGTGACATCGCCAAGGCCCTCGGCTGCGGCGCGGACGCGGTGATGCTCGGGGAGCCGTTGTCGCTGTGCGACGAGGCGCCCGCCGGTGGCGCCTGGTGGCACTCGGCGGCCAGCCACCCGTCGCTGCCCCGGGGCGCCTTCGAGGTGTCCGGTGAGCCGCTCGGCTCGATGGAGCAGCTGCTCTTCGGCCCGGCGGACGAGGCCGACGGTCAGCTCAACCTGTTCGGTGGGTTGCGTCGGGCGATGGCCAAGTGCGGCTACCGCGACCTCAAGGAGTTCCAGAAGGTCGGCCTGGTCCTCGACCGCTGACGAGGTGACGCTGGAAGGCCGGCCCCGCGATCCTGCGGGGCCGGCCTCTCGTCGCCTGCCGCGAGGCGGTCGCCCCGATACGGCCATCGGACGACGGCTGGCTGGCTACGCTCGTTCCTGACCAGGGGATGGCGTAGAAGGAGTCGTGCATGGTCCGGAGCGGACCCAGGCCGCACCGCCGTCGGCTGACCGCCGCCCTCACGGCGCTGGGCTGCGCCGTCGCGCTGACCGGGACCGCCTGCACGGGCCACGACGACGACGGTTTCCGACCAGGTGCCGCGGACGCCGGCGACCCGTACGTGCCGGGCCGTGGCAACGGCGGCTACGACGTCACGCACTACGGGCTGGACGTCCGCTACGACCCGACGACCGACCGGCTCACCGGTCGGGCCACCATCACGGCGACGGCCACCCAGGATCTGTCCCGCTTCAACCTGGACCTGGTCGGCCTGAACGTCGGCGCGGTCACCGTCGCCGACAAGCGCGCCGAGCACCGCCGCAAGGACGGCGAGTTGGTGGTGACCCCGCGCGACGGGCTTGCACGGGGACGGTCGTTCACCGTGCGGGTCGACTACGCGGGCGTGCCCACCTCCGTCGCCGACGGCGAGTTGGGCAGCGGCGGTTTCCTGCACACCGCCGACGGGGCCATCGCTCTCGGTCAACCCGACTCGGCTGCCACCTGGTTCCCGGTCAACGACCACCCGTCCGACAAGGCGAGCTACGACATCGCGGTGACCGTCCCGGACGGAGTGTCCGCGTTGAGCAACGGGGTGCCCGGTCCGCAGAGCAGCGCCGACGGGTGGACGACCTGGCGCTGGTCGGAGCGCACCCCGATGGCCAGCTACCTGAGCACCCTCGTGATCGGGAACTACCGGGTGGTCACCGGCGTCCACGGCGGACGTCCGATGGTCACCGCGGTCGCGGCGAGTCTGCCGGCGACCGGTGGCGCGGCCAGCTCGGTGGCCCGTACCGGCGAGATCGTCGACTTCCTGGCCAGCCGCTTCGGCCCGTACCCGTTCGACTCGTACGGTGGGATCGTCGTCGCCGACGAGCGGATCGGCTATGCGTTGGAGACGCAGTCCCGGCCGGTCTACGGGCCGGCCTTCTTCTCGGGCGACCACCCCAACCCGTCCGTGGTGGCACACGAGCTGGCTCACCAGTGGTTCGGCGACAGCGTGTCCCTGTACCGGTGGGGCGACATCTGGCTCAACGAGGGCTTCGCCAGTTACGCCGAGTGGCTGTGGGAGGAGCACGACGGCGGTCGCACCGCGCAGCGCAACTTCGAGTCGCAGTACGCGTCGACCGACTGGTCGCAGCCGTCGATCGAGCCGGGACGGGAGCGGATGTTCGGCACCGCCGTCTACAAGCGTGGCGCGCTGGCCGTGCACGCGCTGCGCCGGACCGTCGGCGACGACACCTTCTTCCGCATCCTGCGCACCTGGACGTCCGAGCGGAGCGCCGGAAACGCCACCACCTCGGACTTCGTGGCGCTCGCCGAACGGGTGGCCGACCGGCCGCTCCGACCCCTGCTCGACGCGTGGCTGGTCGGCGGCGCCGCACCCACACTGCCGTGACGACCCCGTGATCATCAATCGATAGGCTGCCGCCTGCGATCGGGCAGGAGCGCCGGTCGCGCGGGGGTGGCGAGGCCATCCACGCCGGGCTTACGGGGAGGTTCGTGATGCGGGGTAGGCGACACCGGCTGCGCGTGGGCGCCGGTCTGTTGGTGACCGGGGCGCTCGTGCTGTCCGGATGCGACTCGTCCACACCGGAGGCGGCGGCGCCGTCGCCGAGCGCGTCCCCGACGCCGTCGCGGGCCTTCACCGCCGGAGCCGCCGGGGTCGGCGACACGTACTTCCCGAGCTACGGCAACGGCGGGTACGACGTCGGGCAGTACACCGTGAAGGTGCGCTACGACCCGGCGAAGGACCGGTTGACGGGTACGACCACCGTCCAGGCCACCGCGACGGCGGACCTGTCGACGTTCAACCTCGACCTGGCCGGCCTGACCGTCAAGACGGTCACCGTGGACGCCACCCCGGCCACCTACACCCGGGACAAGAACGAGCTGGTGATCAAGCCGGCGGCCGGGCTCATCACGGGCAACGGTTTCGTGGTCGACATCGCGTACGAGGGGGTGCCGAAGCCGCTGAAGAACGAGCTGCTGGGCGATGGCGGGTTCCTGCACACCGCCGACGGCGCGATCGCGTTGGGCCAGCCCGAGTCGGCGAGCACCTGGTTCCCGGTCAACGACCACCCGTCGGACAAGGCCGCGTACGAGTTCGAGATCACCGTCCCGCAGGGCGTCACCGCCGTCAGCAACGGCGTGCCGGCCGGCAACAGCACCACTGACGGCTGGACCACCTGGAAGTGGTCGGAGAAGTCGCCGATGGCCAGCTACCTGAGCAACGTGGTGATCGGCAAGTTCCGGATCACCACCGGTCAGCACAAGGGCAAGCCGGTCTACAGCGCGGTCACCACCAAGGTGGCCAAGGGCGCGTCCGACGCGTCGATCGCGAAGACCGTCACGGTGGCCGACTACCTGGAGACCGTGTTCGGGCCGTATCCGTTCGACGCGTACGGCGGCGTGGTGGTCTCGGACAGCCGGATCGGGTACGCACTGGAGACGCAGAGCCGCCCGGTCTACTCGGCCGGCTTCTTCCGGCGGGGCGAGAACACCGAGGTGGTCGCCCACGAGCTTGCCCACCAGTGGTTCGGCGACAGCGTGGCGTTGGCCAAGTGGGAGGACATCTGGCTCAACGAGGGCTTCGCGACGTACGCGGAGTGGCTCTGGGCGGAGCACACCAAGGAGTACACCGCCAAGCAGGCGTTCGACGTCCGGTACCAGCAGGTGCCCCCCACGGTGTGGAAGACCCCGCCCGGCAAGCCGGGCGTGAAGGACCTGTTCAGCGAGTCGGTCTACCAGCGTGGCGGGATGACCCTGCACGCGCTGCGGGTGGCCGTCGGCGACAAGGCGTTCTTCGAGATCGTCAAGACCTGGGCGGCGGAGAAGCGCAACGGCACCGCCACCACGGCCGAGTTCGTGGCCCTCGCCGAGCGCATCTCCGGCAAGCAGCTCGACGCCCTCTTCGACGCGTGGCTGTACGGCACCAAGAAGCCCGCCCAACCCAAGAAGCTCTGAGCCGGGTTACTTCTTGACCACCAGGTTGGGGTGGGCCTTCAGATACGCCTCCGCGCGGCCGGCGCGGAGTTCGGTGATGAAGGCCCGCCCCTCGCCGGTGAGCTGTTCGCCGCGGTAGGCGCTGCCCTTGCCGACGCCGGAACCGGGCAGGCCGACCAGGGTGAACTGGTTCTCCGGCACCCCGCTGAGGGCGTACGCCAGGTCGACGATCCGGTCACCACCCACGTACACCAGGGTGTCGCCCAGGGCGGCGACCACCTGGTCGACGCGCTCGGGCTGTCGGGCCAGGCCCTCGTCGAGGATCTTGCGGGTCAGGGCTTTGACGAGCTGCTGCTGGTGGCGCTGGCGGGCGTAGTCGCCGCCGGTGATGTAGCGCTGCCGGGCGTAGTCCAGCGCCTGCCACCCGTTGAGGTGCTGCTCGCCCTTCTCGTAGACCTTCTGCGGCCCGGTGTAGCCGCCGGGCGCGCTGTCCCGGTACTTGCCGTCCGGCTTGCGGTGCAGGGACGCCACCCGCTGGTCGACGTAGATGTCCACCCCGCCGAGGGCGTTCACCAGCTTGTCGAACCCGCCGAAGGTGAGCACCGCGCCCGCGTCGATCCGCAGCCCGGTGTACCCGCTCACCGTGCTGCGCAGCAGCTCGTACCCCTGGGCGGTGCTCGGCTGCTTGGGCTTGCCGGGCACCCGGCTGCCGAAGCTCATCGAGTGGGTGAGCTTGGTCTTGCCGCCCTTGTAGCCGGCCTTGGAAAACGCCGGGATGTCCACCAGCAGGTCGCGGGGCAGGGAGAAGAGGTACGCCCGATCCAGCCCCTTCGGCACGTGCAGCACCAGGACGGCGTCGGAGTGCGGCTCCCAGCCCGGCACGCTGACCCGGGTGTCCACGCCGACCAGCAGCAGTGTCAACGGGCCCTTGATGTTCGCGCCCGGGGGCGGGCCGCTCGGGCTGGGGGTGGCCGGGGCGGCCGACGACGGGCTCGGCGAGCCGGCCAGCGGGGTGCCGGCGGGCTTGTCGTCGCCGCTCAGCCGCGTGATCACCGTCGCTCCACCCACGATCAACGCGACGACGGCGAGTGCCGCCAACCCGAGCAGCAGCCAGCGTCGGCGCGGCTCCATCGACCCCAGAATCATCGTGTGCTTCCTTCCACCCGTATCCGGAACAACGCTCCGACGGGTGCTCCAGGTTGCGGCCGGGAGGCGCCGGGTCGGTCGGCCGGTGCATGATCGCGCGAAAACGGGCGCTGGCGCGAGCGCTACTGGCGGGTAATGATGCGTCCATGCGGTACGACGTGGTCGTCATCGGGTCCGGCTTCGGCGGTGGTGTCACCGCGCTGCGGCTCGCGGAGAAGGGCTACTCGGTCGGTGTCGTCGAGGCCGGCCGCCGTTTCGCCGACGACGAGTTCCCGCAGACCTCGTGGCGCCTGCGCCGGTTCCTCTGGGCACCGAAGTTGGGCTGCTACGGCATCCAGCGGCTCACCCTGCTCCGCGGGACCGCCGGCCGGTCCGGCGGCGTGCTGGTGCTCTCCGGGGCCGGAGTGGGCGGCGGGTCGCTGGTCTACGCGAACACCCTCTACGAGCCGCTGGACGCCTTCTACACCGATCCGCAGTGGCGCGACGTCACCGACTGGCGTGACGAGTTGGCCCGCCACTACGACCAGGCGAAACGGATGCTCGGCGTCACCACGTACCCGATCCAGACGGGCGCGGACCGCGCCATGCGGGCGGTGGCCGACCGGATGGGGGTGGGGCACACCTTCCGCGCCACCCCGGTCGGTGTGCACATCGGCCGTCCGGGCCAGCGCGTCGCCGACCCCTACTTCGGCGGTGTCGGCCCGGAGCGCACCGGTTGCCTGCACTGTGGCTCGTGCATGACCGGGTGCCGACACGGGGCCAAGAACACGTTGGCCAAGAACTACCTCTGGCTCGCCGAGCGGCTGGGTGCCACCGTGCACCCGCTGACCACGGTGACGGCCGTCCGTCCGGCCACCGGCGGTGGATACGAGGTGCACACCGAGCGCACCGGCGCGTGGTTGCGCCGACGGCGGCAGGTGATCCACGCCGACCAGGTGGTCTTCGCGGCCGGCGCGCTGGGCACCCAGCGGCTGCTGCACGAGATGAAGGCCACCGGTGCGCTGCCGCGCCTGTCGGATCGGCTGGGCGCGCTGACCCGGACCAACTCGGAGGCGATCCTCGGCGCGTCGATGCCCCGGCAGCGGGCCCGGCAGCAGCGGACCGACTTCACCGAGGGCGTGGCGATCACCAGCTCGTTCCACCCCGACCCGCAGACCCACATCGAGCCGGTCCGCTACGGCCGCGGCTCCAACGCGATGGGTCTGCTCCAGTCGTTGCTTGTCGACGGGGGTCCGCACCGGGTCCGGCGGTGGCTGGGCAGCATCGTCCGGCAGCCGCGGCTGGCCGCCCGGATGCTGTCGGTGCGTGGCTGGTCGGAGCGGACGGTGATCGCCCTGGTGATGCAGTCGGTGGACAACTCGCTGACCACCCGCTGGCGGCGCGGCCTGTGGGGTCGGCGGTTGGTCGCCGGGCCGGGTCACGGCATGCCGAGCCCGACGTGGATCCCGGCCGGCAACACCGCCACCCGGCTGCTCGCCGAGGAGATCGGCGGTACGCCCGGCGGCTCGCTCACCGAGCCGTTCGACATCCCGGTCACCGCGCACATCCTGGGCGGGGCGGTGATCGGCGCCACTCCGGCCGACGGCGTGGTCGACCCCTGGCACCGGGTGTACGGCCATCCGGGGCTGCACGTGGTCGACGGCGCGGCCGTGTCGGCGAACCTGGGCGTGAACCCGTCCCTGACGATCACCGCACAGGCCGAACGGGCGATGTCCTTCTGGCCCAACAAGGGTGCCCAGGACCCCCGCCCATCCCTGGGCACCCCGTACCGCCGGGTAGCCCCCGTACCCCCGGACAAGCCGGCGGTACCCGCGGACGCCCCGGCCGCGCTACGCCCCTGACAGGGGCCGGCGGAGGATGTGGTTGACGCCGAAGACGGTGTCGCTGACCCGCACGTCGGTGTAACCGATCCGGTGGTAGAACCCGTGCCCGGTGTGGCTGGCGCCCGTCTCCATGAACGTGTGCCCCTCGGCCCGGGCCAGTTCCTCGACGTGCCGCATCAACCGGCGGCCGATGCCGCGGCCGTGCGCGTCCGGGTCGACGAACATGGTGTAGACCTTGTTGCCGTCGCGGGACACCGTGCCGACCGGGCGTCCGTGGTGTTCGGCGACGTAGATCCGCCGCTCGGCACTGAGTTCGCGGAACCGGTCGGCGGTGAAGTGGTCGCACATCCGGTCGATCAGCTCGGCCGGGTAGTCGCGGCTGTTCACCTCCCGCAGGCAGCGGACGACCAGGGCCGACAGCGCCTCGCCGTCCGTGGGGCGGAAGTCCCGGACGGTCACCTCGGTCATCGGCACGCCTCCGTCCGATTTGCTTGGGGATCGTCGCGCACCGTATCGAGATGCGGAACGCCGGCGACGCCCTGCCGGACATATCAGGGCATACCACCAACGGTGCCGCCGCCGCGCCGAGTGCGTGGGGCGCGGCTCGGGTCGGGGGTGACTGTCGGTAGGCTTTGTGCACATGAGCCTGCCTCGCCCTGTCCTCGTGGTGGACTTCGGAGCCCAGTACGCCCAGCTCATCGCGCGCCGGGTCCGCGAGGCGAAGGTCTACTCCGAGATCGTGCCGCACTCGATGCCGGTCGCCGAGATGCTGGCGAAGAACCCGGCCGCGATCATCCTCTCCGGCGGTCCGGCCAGCGTGTACGCGCCGGACGCCCCGCAGATCGACGCCGGCCTGTTCACGTCCGACGTGCCGGTCTTCGGCATCTGCTACGGCTTCCAGGCGATGGCCCAGGCGCTCGGTGGCACCGTCGCGCGGACGGGCAACCGCGAGTACGGCGGCACGCCGCTGCGTCCCCGCCTCACCGAGCCGGGCGTGCTGCTGCGTGACCTGCCGGCGGACCTGCCGGTCTGGATGAGCCACGGTGACTGCGTCACCGAGGCGCCCGAGGGCTTCACGGTGACCGCCGAGTCGGCGGGCGCTCCCGTGGCGGCCTTCGAGGACGTGGCCGGCCGTCGGGCCGGCGTCCAGTTCCACCCGGAGGTCGGGCACACCGCGCACGGCCAGGAGATGCTGACCCGCTTCCTCTACGACATCGCCGGCATCGAGCCGACCTGGACGCCCGAGAACATCATCGACGAGCAGGTCGCCCTGATCCGGGCGCAGGTCGGCGACAAGGAGGTCATCTGCGGCCTCTCCGGCGGGGTGGACTCGGCGGTCGCCGCCGCGCTGGTGCACCGTGCGGTCGGTGACCAGCTCACCTGCGTCTTCGTCGACCACGGCCTGCTGCGCGCCGGTGAGGCCGAGCAGGTCGAGAAGGACTACGTCGCCGCCACGGGCATCAAGCTGAAGGTGGTCGACGCGGCGGAGCGGTTCCTCGGCGCGCTGGCCGGGGTGACCGATCCCGAGCAGAAGCGCAAGATCATCGGTCGGGAGTTCATCCGGGTCTTCGAGGCCGCCGCCCGCGAGATCGCCTCGCACGGTGACGTGGAGTTCCTCGTCCAGGGCACCCTCTACCCGGACGTGGTCGAGTCCGGCGGCGGCACCGGCACCGCCAACATCAAGAGCCACCACAACGTCGGCGGCCTGCCGGAGGACCTGAAGTTCGCGCTCGTCGAGCCGCTGCGCACGCTCTTCAAGGACGAGGTCCGCGCGCTCGGCCTCCAGCTCGGCCTGCCCGAGGCGATGGTCTGGCGGCACCCGTTCCCCGGTCCCGGTCTGGCCATCCGGATCATCGGCGCCGTCGACCGGGACCGCCTCGACCTGCTGCGTCAGGCCGACCTGATCGCCCGCGAGGAGCTGACGGCCGCCGGCCTGGACCGGGGCGTCTGGCAGTTCCCCGTGGTGCTGCTCGCCGACGTGCGCAGCGTCGGCGTGCAGGGTGACGGGCGCAGCTACGGGCATCCCGTGGTGCTGCGTCCGGTCTCCAGCGAGGACGCGATGACCGCCGACTGGTCGCGGTTGCCCTACGAGGTGGTTGCGCGGATCTCCACCCGGATCACCAACGAGGTCGCCGAGGTCAACCGGGTGGTGCTGGACGTGACCAGCAAGCCGCCGGGCACCATCGAGTGGGAGTGAGCCGTCCTCACGCCGCCGGCGGGGTCGTCGGCGGGTAGGGCGGCGTCGGGGCGTACCCCGGCTGTGGACCGCCGGGCGCGGACCCGGCGGTGGGCGCGGCGCCCGCCGGGTGCGGCCAGGCGGGCGCGCCGGTGGGCTCCTCGGGCATCAGGAACCACATGATCGGGTACGCGAGCAGGGCGAGTCCGCCGGTGAGCAGGCCGGTGACGGCGAAGGTCACGCGGACCAGTGTGGGATCGACGTCGAAGTAGCGGCCGAGGCCGCTGGCGACCCCCGCCACCATACGGTCGGTGATGGGTCGCCGGAGCTGCTTGTACGGGGCGTGGGAAGCGGCGGTAGGTGTCATGTCTCCACGGTCCGCGCCGGGGCCCGCTCTGCCCTCGGTGACCGCCCGGATGCCTACCCTGATCGATCCCTGAGCGGGAAGCCGGGAGTCAGGAATCCGACTCTTTTCCGTTCCGGTAACGCGGCCCGGGGAGAATTTGGACCCGTGACCACCATGCTGGAGCCGCTTCGCAGGATCGCGGCATACGCAGTTTGTGCTGATTCAGACGGCCGAGTGTTGCTGGTCCGCGCATCGGAGCGCTCCGGCACCCCCGGCACGTGGTCCCTGCCCGGCGGGGCGGTCGACCACGGCGAGGACCCCAACCACACAGTCGTCCGCGAGACCGCTGCCGAGACGGGGCTCTCGGTCGCCGTCCGCGGCCTGGCGGACGTGCTCGCCGACATGCGGGCCCTGCCCGAGCGCGGCATCACCATCCACACCGACCGGCTGATCTACCGCGTGACGGTGCGCGGCGGCACCCTCGCCGACCGGGCCGGCGAGCGCCCCACCGACCTCGCTCGCTGGTACACCCTGGACGAGGCGCGGCAGTTGCCGCTGCGCTCGTTCACCGCGCGCGCCCTCGGTCTGCCCGCCTCCTCGGCCGACGTGGTGCCCGACGAGGCTCCCGAGTTCCCCTCCTTCTACGCGGTCCCCGGCCCGGACGGGCTGCACCGCGCCCAGCGCTTCGCCGCGTACGCGGTGTGCACCGACCCGGCCGGCCGGGTGCTGCTCACCCGGATCTCCGACGGCTACCCGGGCGCCGGCTGCTGGCACCTGCCCGGCGGCGGCACCGACTACGGCGAGCAGCCCGGCGCGGCGCTCATCCGGGAACTGGTCGAGGAGACCGGCCAGGCGGGCCGCCTCGTCGAGCTGCTGGGTGTCGCGAGCCACCGTGACGCCGCCTCGCTGGGCCCGGAGGGTTACCCCATCGACTGGCACGGCGTACGCGCCTTCTACCGGGTGGTGGTCGACCAGCCCAACCCGCTGACCATCGCCGACGTGGGTGGCTCCACCTGCGAGGCCCGCTGGTTCGCCCGCGAAGAACTGGGCGCCCTCCCCACAGACCACCTCACCGAGGTGACAGCAGAAGCAGTCCAAGCAGCCCAACTAACCTGACCCCCCTCCCTCCCCCCTCTCCCCCCTCTCCCCCCTCTCCCCCCTCCACCGCATCCCCCCTGCACCGCGGTGATCATGAAGTTATTGTCAGGACACGCCGAGATGGACGGCAATAACTTCATGATCACCGGGCTGGGCCGGCGGGCTGGGCCGGCGGGGCGGGCCGGCGGGCCGGGCGGCGGGGGAGCGGGGGAGTGGGTGTGGGGGTTTTGGTGCGGCGGGTTGCTGTTTATGGGTTCTTCGAGCAGCTGGGGCGGTTCTTGGTCGTTCGGGGTGGTGGTGAGCGGGTCTGGTCGCTGCCTGGAGGGCTCGTCGCGCATGCGGAGCACCCTGAGCGGGCCGTGGTACGTACGGTCTCCGAGCAGACCGGGCTGACCGTCTCGGTGGACCGGTTGCGATCCGTCGTCGCGGACGTGGACGCCGACGCGGGTGACGGTGTGTCGATGCACACCGACCGGTTGCTCTTCGAGATGACCGTGCGCGGCGATGTGCCCGAGGTCACCGGCGGGGGCACGGTCGAGGGTCGCTGGGTCAGCCCCGAGGCCGCCACCGAGCTGCCGTTGACGCCGTTCAGCGCCGAACTGCTCGGCCTGCCGGTCGTCCCACTCCCGGCCGACGCGTATCCGTCCGTCGAGCCACTCCCGGCGTCGCATCCGGACCGGCGGTTGCGCTTCGGGGCGTACGGGCTGGTCACCGACCCGGCGGGGCGGATCCTGCTGACCCAGATCGCCGACGGCTACCCCGGGGCCGGCAAGTGGCACCTGCCCGGCGGCGGCACCGACCACGGCGAGCAGCCGACCGTCGGGCTGCTCCGGGAACTCGTCGAGGAGGGTGGTCAGGTGGGCCGCGTGGTGGAGTTGCTCGGCGTGGACAACCTGCACAACCCGGCCGCGCTCGGCCCGGAGGGTCGTCCGCTGGACTGGCACGGCGTCCGGGTGATCTATCGGGTGCTGGTGGACGTACCCACCGACGCGGTGGTGACGGAGTCCGCCGGTGGCTCGACCGCGCGGGCCGGCTGGTTCACCGCCGCCGATACCGCTGACCTGCCGCTGACCGGTATCGCTGCCTCGGCAATCGGACAGCTGGGTTCATAGCACTCGGCTCAGCGAGCCGAGTTGGCTACCCTCCGGTAGAGTCAGAGACGGGAATGGTGGAGGAAACGGGCGATGAAGCCCGGGATGGGAATAACAAGGCGGTTCGCGCGGTTTGCACCAGATAAGTACCGCCGGCAGCTATCGCCAAGCCATGTTCCCCTATGCGATGGTGTACTCCGCAAAACGGCTGCCGGGCCACGCACGGTCCGGCACGAGACAGCCGGACACCCGCCCTACGGCGGTAAGCCGATCCGGTGATGGAGGAAACGTGCCGAGAGCCCCATGGCGCCGGCGTCGTACGACTGACAGTCCGCGCCCCGCAGGGCGTCGCTGGGCGGGCCGGTTGCGCCGCAGCAGCACGTTCGCCCGCCAGGTGCTGCTGGTCCGGGTGGGTCGCCGTGACGGTGACCCTCGGGCCACCGACCTGACACTGACCGAGCACCGGTACGCCGACCGCCAGCGCCGTCGCTACGGCCTGGACCGGCTCAGCCGGCCGGGGGCTGTCACTCGCGCCGAGCTCGAGGCGGTCATGCCGGTCAGCCCGGCGCTGCCGATGGCGCACACCGACGAGGCCACCGCCGGATCGATCCCCCTGCTCCCCGGCGAGCGCACGATGGCCCGCCGGATGAAGTTCGCCGTCGTCAACGCCTGCACCCTGTCGAGCCTGATGCTCGGCATGCTGGCGATCTTCCTCGCGATGCAGGGTGAGGTGCGCATCGCCGCCCTCTGCCTGATCGCCTGCGTCATCTTCGACGGGCTCGACGGTGCGTTGGCGCGTCGACTGGGCGTCGCCAGCCCGTTCGGCGCCCAGATGGACTCGCTGGCCGACATGTGCTCGTTCGGTCTCGCCGCACCCGTGGTGGTCTACGCCTCGCTCGCCGGCTCCGTGTCGACGGCCGCGGCTGCGGTGGCGTGTGCACTGGTCGCGGCGTGTGCGGCGATCCGGCTGGCCCGCTTCAACGTCTCGCCGAAGGACGGTCGCTTCTTCTGCGGCGTCCCGACCACCATGGCCGCCGCCGTGCTCGCCCTCACCGTGGCGATCGGCCTGCCCGTGCCCGGTCTCGTGCTGGTGGCCGGTGTGGCACTGCTCGCCTTCGCGATGGTGTCCAGCTTCCCGTACGCCAAGCTGGCGCGCCTGGTGAAGCTGCCGCCGTGGCTCTGGCTCGCCCCGGTGGTCGGCGCGCTCGTCGACATCCGGCTCACGTTCGCCCTGATCGTGGTCGGCTACCTGGTGAGCGGGCCGGTGCTCTGGCTGCGCCAGCGTCGTACCGCCTGATCAGACACACGAAACGGGGCGCCGCGGACAGCGGCGCCCCGTTTTCGCATCCCGGTCTCAGCGCCAGCGGGCGATGACCGTGGAACCGCCGATCACCTTGTCGCCCGGCCCCACCAGCGGCTCCGCGGCGTCGGCCGGCAGGTAGACGTCGGTCCGCGAGCCGAACCGGATGAGCCCGAAACGCTCGCCCCTGGCCAGCAGCGCACCGATCGGCGCGCGCTGCACGATGCGGCGGGCGATCAGGCCGGTCCGCTGCGCGACCACCACCGTGCCGCGGCTGGTGTCCAGAACGGTGTACGCGGCGACGTTGTGCTCGGCGTCCGGCTTCATGGCGTTGACGAAGCCACCGTCGGCGACGAAGTAGTCGACCACCTTGCCGGCGACCGGAGCACGGTTGACGTGCACGTCCAGCACCGACAGGAAGACCGCCACGCGCAGCCATTCGCCGTCGCCGAAGCGCTCGTCGTACAGCCGCTGCACCGACAGGACCTTTCCGTCCGCGCTGGCCACCACGGCGTTCGGGTCCTCCGGCACGTCCCGCTGAGGATCACGGAAGAACGCGGCGACGGGGCCGGCCGCCAGCGCCGGCAGCAGCCACAGCTTGGACGACGGACGCGCCACCCGGGCCAGCGCCGCCAGACCCAACGTGATGCCGGCCGCAGCCACACCGTTCGAGTCGATGTGCATGCCTCTGGTCAGGGGCACGCTCGACGGCCGGTACGCCGGGGCCAGCCGGTCGGCCGCAGCCGGGCTGGCCGGCGTGAACCGCAACCGGTAGACCCGTACCGGCGGCGAGTTGCGCAGCACCAGGTCCCCGCCGACGCCGTACAGGGCGTCCTGGCGGGCCAGCTCGCCGGCAGCGCCGGTGGTCCGGCCCGGCGTGGCGGTGGTGGCGACGCTCAGCACCGCGCCGTCGGTGAGGTACTTCGACAGGCCTTGAATGCCGCTACGGGCCTCCTCGGCGGTGCCGGTGAACGCCTCGCCGGCGATGACCACCGCGGCGGCCTCGGCGTCGCCGAGCGAGTCGACCACGCGTACCCGGTCGGCGACCCACCGGCCCTGGGCGGTGACGTGCTCGCGGAGCGCGGCGGCGGTGGAGGACTCGGCGGGTGTCACGGTGAGCCGGTCGCCGGGGAGCAACGCCTCGATCGCCGCGGCCAGCACCGCGGACTCCGGGCTGGCGCCGACCAGCAGGGCGACCTTCGGGTCGTTCATCCGGGCCAGCTCGGCGACGAGCGTACGGGCGGCGCGCTCGCCGATGCGGACCGGACCGGACCGGCCGGTGGTACGCACGGCGGGGGACTGCGTCATGACGGGCGGGCTCCTGACGGGGTAGAGACGGGAATCGCGGCGGGGGCGCCATGGCGGAACGGGCCGGCCGGCGGAGGCGAGATCTCCACCAGCCAGCATATGCGCCTGCCCGCGCCGACCGCACCGCCGAACCCTCGCCGAGGGCGACGCGGGCCGACAGCCGGCTCAGGAACTCTCGCGCCGCCCCGTCCGCTCGTCGCCGACCCCCGGAGCGTCGTCACTGGCCGGATGCCCGCCGACCGTCGGATCGTCGTCACCGGCCGGAGCGTCGCCGACCGCCGGACCGGTTGCCCGCTTCGCGTCGGCCTGGGTGACCGGGTGGTCGACCTGGGCCGGCTCGGCGGGCTCGGCCGTGTCCGGCGGGGTCTCCGGCTCTGCCGGGGCGTGAGCCAGCCAGGCGGGGTGTACCACGTCCGCCGTGGGCGGCTCCGGGGTCCGCAGCTCGGCCGTGGGCGTCGCGTCGGGCGTGGGTTCGAACGTGGCCGGCTCGAACGTGACCGGCTCGAATGCGGCGGTCTGCGGCGTGCCGCGCTCGGCCGTGCCGGGCTCGGGTGTGACGCTGACCGGCTCGTGCGTGACCGTGGCGGCGTCCGTCGTACCCGGCTCGGCGATCTCGTTCGGCTCCGGGCGGCCTGAGCGGCCCGAACGCAACGCGCCGACCAGACCGAACACTCCGATCAGGATCAGCGCGCCGGCCAGGAACCAGCCGACCGGCGGCAGCGCGAGCCCGAGCAGTTGAGCGAGCAGCCACCAGGCCGACAGGGCCAGGAACAGCAGCCCGAATGCGAACGAGAGCAGGTCCGTACGGTGAGCCTTCACCGGGTCACCTCCAGGTTGCCGGCATTGACGTGGATGTACAGGCGCAGCTTTCCGCCGCCGGGGCCGTCCGCGCCCAGGTCGGTGGACTCCCGCAGCTTGCCGTCGATCCCGCCGGAGCGGTTGCCGAAGACAGTGGCGTCGCCGGCGTTGACGTCGGCCACCGTGGTGACGTCCACGTTGGGCGGTACGACGACAGTTGCCTGACCGAAGTTGATCGCCACTGTCACCTGGGTGTCCCGCTTCGTGAAGTCGATGCCCCGCAGGTCGAGGACGGCGTCACCGAAGCTGTTCTCGTACCGGTCGGCGAGGTCGCGGTAGTCGGTGGGCGCCCAGGTGACCGCGCCGTCGACGCCCCTGATCCGGTCGTAGGACTCGGCAACCGTCGCCGTGCCCAGTGCGGCGGCCGTCACCAGGCCCAGCGCGATCAACCAGCGTGCACGGCCGAACCAGGTGCCGACCAGCAGCCCCAGCCCGATGGTGGCCAGCGCGGCCGCGAAGTACGCCGAGGCGCTGACGTCGAAGACGTCCAGCAGGTCGAGCAGGGCGACCACGCCGAGCGCCAGGAAGATCAGCGAGAAGGTCACCGCGCCGAGCGGCGAACGCTCCCGGGGCCGCTTCGGCGGCTTCGGTGGCTTGGGCGGGGGGTACGCGGGCGGCGCTGGCGTGGCGTACGGGCCGTGTGGCGCGAACGGAGGGCGGTACCCGCCCGGTGTCGTCGTCCCCGGCTGGCTGACAGGGCCGGCCGCTGGCACGGCGGTCACCGGTGCCGAAGGCCAGCCGCTGGTGGGCGTAGCGAGGGTGGGCGCGCCGCTGCCCGGCCAGCCCTGCTCGGGCGCCGGCCAGCCGGTGCCCTGCGGTCCGGTCGTGACGCCGGCCGGCTGTGCGGACACCGGGCCTGCCCCGAACACCATCGCCGGCTGGGACACCGGCTCCGCGCCGACGGTCGGTTGCGCCATGGTGGCCGGCTGGCCGCCCTGGACTGACGCGTACGCGCTCTCCGGCGGGCCGCTGTACGACGGCGCGCCACCCGACAGCGGCGCGGTCGCCAGCGGACCGGCGGGTGGAACCGTGCCGTACGTCGGAGCCGGCCAGGCGACCGGGGGGACCGGGCCGGGTGGCGTGCCAGCCGGGGAGGGCGGCACCGGCCCGCCCGGGGGCTGTGGCCCACGGTTGTCCCGGTTGAGCAGCAACGCGCCGCCGATCAGGATGGCCGCGCCGAGCAGCACCGCCCGGAAGGCGTCGGTGACGATGTAGCCGAAGCTCGCGGCCACGAGGATGCCCAGGATGATCACGGTCACCGGGGACATGCTGGAGCGGCCCCGCCCCAGCATCGACTCCACCGGGGACGCCGTGTCGCCCTCGTTCGGGATGATCAGCCAGGCGGCGACGTACACCAGGATGCCGATACCGCCGAAGAACCCGAGCACCGCGAGGAGCACCCGCCACAGCACCGGATCGGTGTTGGTGGCCCGCCCGATCGCCGCGCAGACCCCGGCCAGGTAACGGCCGTCGCGGGGCCGGACCAGCCCGTACCGCGAGGTGAAGCCGGCACCGCCCAGCGGCGCGCCGGGCCCCGGAGGCGTACCCGCGCCGGGGCCGTGGCCCGTGCCGGTCGTACCCCCGCCTGGTGCGTAGCCCGTGCCGGCGGCGAAGCCGGCACCGGGCGCGTAGCCCGCGCTCGGCGGCTCGTACGCGCCGGACGTGGCGCCCGGCGGCGGCGCGGTCGGCGGGCCGAACGTGGTGGGCTCGGTCCAGCCGGCGGGCGTCGTGGGCGGTGCGGGCGGTACTGAACCGCCCGGCTGTGCCGACCCGGGGCGGGGCGGCGGGGCAGCTTCCTCGGTCATGTCTCGATCCTGCTGCCCACCTCGCCCGAACGACCTCAGGACCCGACCCTGACGCCACCCTGAGATCCGGGGGGCCGGAATGTCGGGGGCGTCCCCGTGGTCGTCGGACGCCGCAGCGTGTGACGATCGGATGTACCGCCCCGCGCCCAGCCCACCACCGTGACCAGGGAGCCTGCGATCAGCATCGTGACCCCACCTCCGCGCCTGTACCGGGCCCCCGAGCATCGGATGGCCGCCGGCGTCGCCGCCGGCATCGCCGACCACCTCGGCATCTCGGTGCTGCGCGTGCGAGTCGCGTTCATGGTGCTGCTCGGGCTGAGTGGGCTCGGACTGCTGCTGTACGCGGCGTTCTGGGCGGTGGTGCCGCTGCGGCCCGGTGACACCGCCGTGCCGCCCCGGCGGGATGTGGCCCAGCTCCTGCCGTTCGTCGGGATCGGGCTCGGTGTCCTGCTGATCCAGGTGATGGTCTTCGACTCGGTGGGCGCGGCGGGCACCGCCGGCTGGCTGGTGGCCATCATCGCGGTCGGCGCGGGCGTGATCTGGCACCAGTCGGCGCCCGAGCGGCGGCGGCGCTGGGGCGAGGCGATGCCGGTCCCGTGGCTCGGGGCGGTCGTCGAGGAGAGCGACCGGCGGGCCTTCGTACTCCGGTTCATCGGGGGCGGGGTGCTGGTCGCGGTCGGCATCATCGGTGTCGCGGCGGTCTACTCGCCGGCACAGAACTTCGACGCGGTGATCAACGGGGTGATCTTCGCGCTGGTCGGGTTGGCCGGGGTCGGAGTGGTCGCGGCACCGGTGCTCTGGCGGACGTACAACCAGCTCCGCGCGGAGCGCGAGGGCCGCATCCGGGAACAGGAGCGGGCCGAACTGGCCGCGATGGTGCACGACCAGGTGCTGCACACACTGGCGCTGATCCAGCGCAACGCCGGCGACGTCAAGACGGTGCAGCGGTTGGCGCGGGGGCAGGAGCGCTCGTTGCGCAACTGGCTCTACAAGCCCACGGCCTCGCCGAACGAACGTTTCGCCGCAGCCCTCGAGCAGGCCGCCGCCGAGGTCGAGGACACCTTCGCGATCACGGTGGAGGCGGTGGTGGTGGGGGACCGCGAGACCGACGAGAAGGTCGGCGCGCTGGTCGCCGCGGCGCGGGAGGCGCTGGTGAATGCGGCACGGCACGCCGGTGTGCAGACCGTGTCGCTCTACGCCGAGGTGGAGCCCGATCAGGTCAGCGTGTTCGTCCGGGACCGAGGGAAGGGCTTCGACCCGGATACGGTGGAGGACCACCGGCACGGCGTACGCGGTTCGATCATCGGACGGATGAAGCGGCACGGCGGACGGGCCGAAATCCGGTCCGGCCCGGGGGAGGGGACCGAGGTCCGGTTGATCCTGCCGATCTCCCGGGACTCGTCCGCGGCGGAGAGGAACAAATGACCATGGCCGAGCAGCCGACGGAACAGCCCGACCAGGCGGCCAGCCGCCCCGAACGCCTGCGGGTCTTCCTCGTGGACGACCACGCGATGTTCCGGGCCGGGGTACGTGCCGAGCTGGGCGCCCACGTCGAGGTGGTGGGCGAGGCGAGCACCGTGGCCGAGGCGGTCACCCGGATCGCCGTCACCGGGCCGGACGTGGTGCTGCTCGACGTCCACATGCCCGACGGCGGTGGCCGCGCGGTGCTGGAGGCGATGCGGCGCACTCATCCGCAGGTCAAGTTCCTGGCCCTGAGCGTCTCCGACGCGGCCGAGGACGTGATCGGGCTGATCCGGGCCGGCGCCCGGGGGTACGTCACCAAGACCATCTCTCCCGACGAGTTGGCCGCGGCGATCCGTCGGGTCGCCGACGGCGACGCCGTGTTCAGCCCTCGGCTGGCCGGGTTCGTGCTGGACGCGTTCGCGGCCCGACCGGACGCGCCGGTGGCCGACCCGGAGCTGGACCAGCTCACCAACCGTGAGCGGGAGGTGTTGCGCCTGCTCGCCCGGGGGTACGCGTACAAGGAGATCGCCAAGGAGCTGTTCATCTCCATCAAGACGGTGGAGACGCACGTGTCGAACGTGCTGCGCAAGCTCCAGATGTCCAACCGGTACGAACTCTCCCGCTGGGCGGCGGACCGCCGGCTCGTGTGATCAATTCCTCTGTGCCGGCATTTCGGGCAGATGCCACGGATGTTACGGGGCGGGGCTGACAAAAGATCAACCGTGGTTCCATACTGCCCCGGTCCCGTTTCCGCGCGTGGGTCTCGCATCCCGCGGAGACGGCGGCTCACGAGCGTGCCCGCGATGGCGGGTCACCCATGGGGAAGAGGTACCACTTCTGATGTTCGGACAACGAGGACGACACTGGGCGCGGGTCGCCCTGGCGGCCGTCGCCGGCGGCGCCCTGGCGCTCGGCGTGGCGGGTGCCGCCGCCGCCGCTCCGGCCACCGGTGTGGCCAAGATGGTCGACGGCAGCGAGGTCGTCCTGAAGCTCGACGGCACGACGCGCCCCACGGCTGCGCTCGCCCTGAAGATCGACGGCAAGCTGGTGCCGGCGTTCTGCATCGACTACCGCACGAGCGTGAAGCTCGACGGCAAGTACGAGGAGGGCACCTGGGACGAGTCCGAGGTGAAGAACCTCGGCAAGGTGCAGTGGGTGCTCACCCACGGCTACCCGAACGCCGACTCCACCAAGCTCCTCGCCGCCGCGGGCGTGACCACCAAGATCGGCAAGAAGCAGCTCGACAACCTGCTCTACTTCGGCACCCAGACCGCGATCTGGCACTTCAGCGACGGCATCGAGCTGGGCGCCTGGGAGAAGGGCCTGCAGCCCCCCAACCAGTACGAGGTGATCACGAAGGTTCGTGACTACCTCGTCAACAACGCCACCGACCAGCCGGAGCCGCGTGCCGAGCTGTCCGTCAGCCCGGCCAGCGCCACCGCGACGGTCGGCGGCAAGGCCGGCCCGTTCACGGTGCGGGGCCCGGCGGGCGTCATCACCGTCGCCACCACCGGCGGCACCGCCGTCGACGCCGAGGGCAAGCCGGTCACCACGACCACCAACGGCGGGCAGTTCTGGCTGGCCGCCGAGGCCGCCGGCACGGTCGACGTGACCCTGACCGCCCAGGACTCGGTCTCCTTCGGCCGGGTGTTCCTGTTCACCGGTGCCAAGAAGGCGCAGAAGCTGATCCTCGGTGGCAGCACCGGCGCCACCATCACCACGCGGGTCTCGGCCAGCTTCACCGCCGTCCCCACGACGCCGCCGGCCACCCCGCCGGCCACCCCGTCGGCGACCCCGAGCGCGTCGCCGTCGCCGTCCACCCCGGAAGCCACCCCGTCGGAGTCGGCGCAGCCGGCCAGCCCGGCCCCGTCCACTTCGCCGGCGAGCAACGGTGGCGGTCTGCCGCTGACCGGTTCGCCGATCGCGGCGGCGGCGACCGCCGGTCTGCTGCTGCTCGCCGCGGGCGCGGTGACCGTCCTGGTGGTGCGTCGCCGCAAGGTCCGCTTCACCGCCTGATCCATCCCCGCCACACCATCGGCCCCGGTACCGCTCGCGCGGTGCCGGGGCCGATGTCGTCGCGGCACCACGATGATCAGAGAGCCGTCCGCGACACCCTCGTCCACCCAGCCGGTGCTGGTGCCCGTGCAGCGGACGCGGACATCGTCCGGACGGGCAAAGAACGGTGAGCGCACGACCGGCTACGGGACGGGCGATCTTGGTCTTGGGGTGGCGCGCAGAAACCGGATCTGAGCGCTGCTCAGGTCTCCCAGCAGGTCATGTACGCCGAGGTGTCGAGTCTCCGCGCGACCGTTTTATGATCATTTTTCAAGTATCGACATCATGGCGGGCAACTAACGGCTTGATAACGGCACCTTCACGGAAGAGGCCAGTGGGTGTCACAGTGGCAGCACCTCACCCTTGGTGTGTGGCACTCCGTACGGCCGACGACCATGATCTCCGCTGTTTCCCGGCGGGTTCGTGGTCGCGACGCCTGCGTAGGGTCGTGCCCCGTCGGGTGGGGAGCCCGGCGGATCGGAACATCAGGGGTGTCCCCAACTTCCCTGTGGTCCCGGCGACCTCTGCCCCGGGGTAGCCGGGCGGTGTCACCCCCAAACGTGCGTGAAACCCACGACGGAACCAGGTTAGAAAGAGGAGGCCCCTCGGAATGAGAGTCTCGAAGCGGGCGACGAGCGCGATCGCGCTCAGCGCGGCTGCCGCGCTTGTCGCGAGCGGTTGCTCGAGCGGTGACGGTGACGGCGACGCTGCCGCCAGCAAGGATGGCGCCATCGTCATCCACGGCGTCCAGCCGGAGAACCCGCTGGTTCCGTCGAACACCACGGAGACCGGCGGTGGCAAGGTCATCGACTGGCTGTTCACCGGCCTGGTCGAGTACCCGAATGACGGTGGGGCCCCGCGCAACGCGCTGGCCGAGTCCATCGACACCAAGGACTCCAAGGTCTTCACGATCAAGATCAAGAAGGGTACCAAGTTCCACGACGGTACCGAGGTGAAGGCGAAGAACTTCGTCGACGCCTGGAACTGGGCCGCGTACTCGCCGAACGGCGCGCAGAACGGCTCCTTCTTCGCGGACATCGCGGGCTTCGACAAGACCTACACCGAGGACCCGGACGGCGCGGACGGCCCGCAGAAGGCCCCGACCCCGACGGCCAAGGAGCTCTCCGGCCTGAAGGTCGTCGACGACCAGACCTTCGAGGTCACCCTCGCCGCCCCGACCGCGGTCTTCCCGACCAAGCTCGGCTACAGCGCCTTCATGCCGCTGCCGGACGCGTTCTTCACCATGAAGCCCGAGGAGTTCGGCAAGAAGCCGATCGGCAACGGCCCGGTGAAGTTCGTCTCGTGGCAGGACAACGTCCTCATCAAGCTCACGCGGTTCGACGACTACGCCCTGCGTGACAAGATGAAGATCAAGGACGTCGACGTCAAGCTGTACCAGGACGAGACGGCCGCGTACGCCGACCTGCTGGCCAACAACCTCGACTTCATGGAGGTTGTCCCCACCTCGGCGCTCGCCGGTGACAAGTGGAAGACGGACCTCGGCGACCGGGGCCTGAACACGGTCACCCCGTCGACCGCGTTCATCGCGTTCCCGATCTACGACAAGCGCTTCCAGAACGCCAAGCTGCGTCGCGCGGTGTCGCTGTCGATCAACCGGCAGGAGATCTCGGACAAGATCTTCTTCGGTACCCGCAAGCCGGCCGACAGCTGGGCGAACCCGCTGACCCCGGGCGCCAAGCCGGGCAACTGCACCGCCTGCAAGTTCGACCCGACCACGGCCAAGCAGCTGCTGACCGAGGCCGGCGGCTTCACCGGTGAGATGGTCTTCTACTACAACGCCGACTCCAGCCACAAGGACTGGATGGACGCCGTTGCGCAGCAGGTCAAGACCAACCTCGGCATCAACGCTCGCGCCGAGGGCATCCCGACCTTCGCGGTCTTCCGGCAGAACATCAACGCCCACAAGATGACCGGCCCGTACCGTGCCGCCTGGCAGCAGGACTACCCGGACGTCGAGAACTGGGTCAACCCGCTCTACGTCAAGGGTGGCTCCTCCAACGACGGCCTCTACAGCAACCCGCAGGTCGACACCCTGGCCAAGCAGGCCAGCGCCGCGCCGAGCCTGGAGGCCTCGCACGAGGCGTTCGCCAAGGCCGTCGAGGTTGTCGACCAGGACGTCCCGAGCATCCCGATCTACTTCTACGGCCAGCAGTCCGGCCACTCGGAGAAGATCAAGAAGCTCGAGCTGAACAACGTCGGCGAACTCGACATCACCTCGGTCGAGCTCTGATCCGTACGGTCTGACCCCGGGTCGGGCTCGCCACATCCGGTGAGCCCGACCCGGGGCCGTTCCGCGAGTGGGTGCTACAACACTCCACTCGCCACGTTGTCACCACCGTGTCGGCCGTCCGACGCGCCCCCTGTCTGGAGGACCACCCCATGGGCCGTTATCTGTTGAGACGGCTGCTCCAACTCGTGCCCGTCTTCATCGGCTCGACCTTCCTGATCTACTGGCTCGTCTGGTCCGTCCCGGGCGACCCGTTCGCCGGCAAGTGCGGCGAGCGCCGGTGCCCAGATCAGTACGTCGCGTACATGACCGAGAAGTACCACCTGGACCAGAACGTCTTCGTGCAGTACGGCAACTACATGAAGAACCTCCTCCAGGGCGACTTCGGGCAGACATTCTCGCAGCGCGACATCGGCGACATCATCGCCACGGCGTACCCGAACACGCTGAAGCTGGCCCTGGTCGCGCTCGCCATCGAGGCCGTCATCGGCCTCGGCGCCGGCATCCTGACCGGTCTGCGCCGCAACGGTTTCCTGGACAACCTGGTCCTGGTCTCCACTCTCTTCCTGCTCGCGCTGCCGGTGTTCGTCGTCGGCTTCGTGCTGCAGTGGCTGCTGGGTGTGCAGTGGCACATCGTCAAGCCGACCGTCTCGTCCGAGATGCGGTTGTCCGAACTGATCGTCCCGGGCTTCGTGCTCGGTAGCGCGTCGGTGGCGTACATCGCCCGGGTGGCCCGCACGAGCATCGCGGAGAACCGCCGTGCCGACTACGTGCGCACGGCCATCGCCAAGGGCCTCCCGATGCGCCGGGTCGTCGGTGTGCACCTGCTGCGTAACTCGCTCATTCCGGTGGTCACCCTGCTCGGCACCGACCTTGGCGCCCTGATGGGCGGCGCGATCGTCACCGAGGGAATCTTCGGCATCAACGGAATCGGCCGCGAGGTCTACCGCGCGATCGTCACCAAGGAAAGCGCTACCGTGGTTGGCATCGTGGTCGTACTGGTGGTCGTCTATCTGGTGATGAACCTGTTGGTCGATCTGCTCTACGCCGCCCTGGACCCGAGGATCCGTTATGAGTGACCCAAGCACCGCATCGATCGTCAGCACCCCGTCCCCGCAGGTGACCGACACCCCCGCCGCCCCCGGCCCGCAGGGCAACGAGAAGCCGCGTGGCCTGCTCGGCGACGCCTGGCGCGACCTGCGCCGCAAGCCCCTGTTCTGGATCTCGGCCACGTTCATCGTCATCTTCCTGTTGATGGCGGCGTTCCCGTCGCTGTTCGCCCCGGGCGACGCGGTCAACGGATCGCTCTCGCGCAGCCTCAACAAGGCGTCCGGGGACGCCTGGTTCGGGTACGACCTGCAGGGTCGGGACGTCTACGCCCGGGTCATCTACGGCGCACGCGCCTCCGTCGTGGTCGCCGTGCTCTCCGTGCTCGGCACCCTGCTCGTCGGCGGCACCATGGGCATCATCGCCGGCTACCTCGGTGGCTGGGTCGACACCCTGCTCAGCCGGATCGCCGACGTGTTCTTCGGGGTTCCGTTCGTGCTCGGCGCGATCGTCATCCTCACCACGTTCAACGGCTCGGGCAGCACCAACAGCAAGGCCGAGATCATGGGCCTGGTGACCGTCTCGCTGATCGTGCTGAGCTGGCCGGTCGTGATGCGGTTGATGCGCTCCTCGGTGCTCGCCACCAGAGAGGCCGACTACATCGTCGCGGCCCGCGCGCTGGGTGCCGGCAGCGGTCGGATCATCCTCAAGCACCTGCTGCCGAACTGCCTGGCCCCGCTGCTGGTCTACGGCACGATCATGGTCGGCTCGTTCATCGGCGCCGAGGCCACCCTGTCGTTCCTGGGTGTCGGCCTGAAGTCGCCGGTGGTGTCCTGGGGCATCATGATCAGCGAGGGCAAGGATTTCATCCGGGTCGCGCCGGGGCTGGTGTTCTTCCCCGCAGCCTTCCTCGTCGCCGCAGTGCTGAGCTTCGTGATGCTCGGTGAGGCGGTTCGCGAGGCCCTCGATCCGAAACTCCGCTAGGGGAGATCCAGTGTCCGACATTCTCGTGTCCGAGCAGTCCGCGCCGGGATCCGGCGGGTCCGGGCGTCCCTCCGGCCGGCTGCTCGAGGTCGACGACCTGCGGGTGGAGTTCCGTACCCGGGACGGCGTCGCAAAGGTCATCAACGGGGTCACGTACCACGTCGACGCGGGGGAGACCCTCGCCGTGCTCGGCGAGTCCGGCTCCGGCAAGAGCGTCACGGCGCAGACCATCATGGGCATCCTCGACACGCCCCCCGGCTTCGTCAGCGGTGGCCAGGTCCGCTTCCACGGCAAGGACATGCTCCGTATGTCCGCCGAAGAGCGCCGCCGCATCCGCGGCGAGGGCATCGCGATGATCTTCCAGGACGCCCTCTCCGCCCTGAACCCCGTCTTCACCGTGGGGTTCCAGATCGCCGAACAGTTCCGGGTTCGGCGGGGCATGGGTCGCGCGGACGCCAAGAAGCGCGCGATCGAGATGCTCGACCAGGTCAAGATCCCGAACGCCAAGAGCCGGTTCAACAACTATCCGCACCAGTTCTCCGGCGGTATGCGGCAGCGCGCGATGATCGCGATGTCGCTGGCGCTCGACCCCGAGGTGCTGATCGCCGACGAGCCGACGACCGCGCTCGACGTGACCGTGCAGGCCCAGATCATGGACCTGCTCGCGGAGCTCCAGCGTGAGCGGCAGATGGGCATGATCCTGATCACCCACGACCTCGGTGTGGTCGCCGACGTCGCGGACCGGATCGCCGTCATGTACGCGGGCCGCATCGTCGAGGAAGCCGACGTGTACGACCTGTACGCCAAGCCGGCGCACCCGTACACGATGGGTCTGATCGACTCGATCCCGCGGCTCGACGAGAAGGGGCAGCAGCTCCGGACGATCAAGGGCCTCCCGCCGAACCTGATGAACATCCCGCCGGGCTGCCCGTTCAACCCGCGCTGCCCCATGGCTCAGCCGGTGTGCCGGGAGAAGGTCCCCCCGCTGCTTCAGGTGGGCCACGCCCGGGCCAGCGCCTGCCACTTCGCCGAGGAGCTGGTGAACCGTGTCTGAGAACATCCTCGAGGTCCGCGACCTGGTCAAGCACTACCCCGTCACCCAGGGTGTGGTGTTCAAGAAGACCGTCGGTCAGGTCAAGGCGGTCGACGGGGTCTCGTTCGGTCTGCGGGCCGGCGAGACGCTCGGTGTCGTCGGCGAGTCCGGCTGCGGCAAGTCGACCCTCGCCCGGGTTCTCATGAACCTGGAGAAGCCGACCGCCGGCAGCGTGGTCTACAAGGGCCAGGACATCTCCAAGCTCTCCGGTGGGGCGCTGCGTCGGCTGCGTCGGCAGATCCAGCTGGTCATGCAGGACCCGTACACGTCGCTGAACCCGCGGATGACGGTCGGCGACCTGATCGGTGAGCCGTTCGACATCCACTCGGAGGTGGCGCCCCGGGGCAGCCGTCGGGCCAAGGTCCGCGAGCTGCTCGACCTGGTCGGGCTGAACCCGGAGCACATCAACCGGTACCCGCACCAGTTCTCCGGCGGTCAGCGTCAGCGCATCGGCATCGCCCGGGCGCTCGCGCTGCGGCCCGAGGTGATCGTCTGTGACGAGCCCGTCTCGGCGCTGGACGTCTCCATCCAGGCCCAGGTGATGAACCTGCTGGAGAAGCTGCAGGGTGAGCTGGGCCTGTCGTACGTCTTCATCGCCCACGACCTGTCGGTGGTCCGCCACCTGTCGGACCGCGTAGCGGTGATGTACCTCGGCAAGATCGTCGAGATCGGCACCGAGGACGAGATCTACGAGCGGCCGACCCACCCGTACACCCAGGCGCTGCTCTCGGCGGTGCCGGTGCCGGACCCGACCCAGCGGAACAACAAGACGATCATCCGGCTCACGGGTGACGTGCCGTCGCCGATCAGCCCGCCCTCGGGCTGCCGGTTCCGGACCCGCTGCTGGAAGGCGCAGGAGGTCTGCGCCCAGCAGGTCCCGCTGCTGGAGATCCGGCGCGACTCGGATCACCCGAGCGCCTGCCACTTCGCGGAGCGACGCGAGATCGTCGCCACCCACGAGGCGTGAGTCACCGGAACCGCCTGCCGACGTCACCACGACGACGGCAGGCGGTTCTGTCTGTCCGGGCCGGCTGAGCGGACCGACGCCGCCTGGTGGCGTCCTGTCGCCCGCTGGCGTGGCCGGTGGGCCCCGGAAGTGCCGGTGGCCCACCGGAAGTTCCCTCAGAGCGGGCCGCGGCCCGCTCGCAGCAGCAGGAGCGCCAGTTGGGTGCCGTCGGCGCCGAGGGCGAGCCGGAATCGTTCCAGGATGTCCCGCTCCCGGGAGAGCACCAGGCGTGTGCCGCCAGAGGCCATCCGCGTCGCGCCGACCTCCCGCGACAGCGCGGCCCGCTCCTGCCAGAGCGTGATCAACGCGTGGTCGATCTCGTCGATCCGCTCCCTGATCTGCACGATCCGGGCGGCGGCGTTCGGCTCCACGGTGCCGGTGCGCGCATCGGTCGGGTCGCCGGTTTCCACCGGAGGCGCCGCCCCCGACACGCCGCCGTCGGCCGAGGGCTGTGTCGGGTCCGGCTGCGCCGGGCCACCGTTCTGCTCCACCACGTCTGTCATCATCGGGTACCTCTCGCGCTGTGGTGCCCCCTGCCCGCAACCCGGGACGAAAAAGCCCCGGACTCCAGGAGCCCGGGGCTTTTCGCAGGTCTGATCGATCAGGCGCGACCTACGGCAGCCGGACTCCCGGTGCCGTAGTAAAAGTAGTAGCGCGCAGCGATCACGCCGTCGAGTATGCCCACGTCGGTCTCCGCTCCGCAAGGATTCGCCGCTGATCCTCGAGTCGTGTCCCGGTCGCAGGCGACGCGACGGGCGGGTCAGCACCGGTCGGGAAGTGTCCTACTGGCGGCATAGACTTGTCGGGCGATGCATCCTCTCTTCGACATCCCCGCGTCCCCGCCCGCGCCGGAGTCCGCGCCGGCCCGTCCGAACCGCCCCGGGTCGGCCTTCGCGCGCCTCGATCCGCGGCAGCTCCTCGACGGGTTGAACGGGCCGCAGCGCGACGCGGTCAGCCACGCCGGCTCCCCGTTGCTGATCGTCGCCGGCGCGGGATCCGGCAAGACCCGGGTGCTCACCCACCGGATCGCGTACCTGCTCGCCGCACGGGACGTCCACCCCGGCGAGATCATCGCCATCACGTTCACCAACAAGGCGGCCGGCGAGATGAAGGAGCGCGTGGCCGCGCTGGTCGGCCCGCGAGCCCGCCTGATGTGGGTGTCGACGTTCCACTCGGCGTGCGTCCGCATCCTGCGCGCCGAGCACGAGCACGCCGGCCTCAAGTCGACGTTCTCGATCTACGACGCGGACGACTCGCGCCGGCTGATGCAGTTGGTCACCCGTGAGCTGGATCTCGACCCGAAGCGCTACCCGGCCCGTGGGCTGGCCGCCCAGGTCTCCAACCTCAAGAACGAGCTGGTCGACCCGGAGCAGTTCGCCGCGCGGGCCAGTGGGCCGAACGAGCGGGCGCTCGCCGAGGCGTACACGCTCTACCAGCGCCGGCTGCGCGAGGCGCACGCGCTGGACTTCGATGACCTGATCATGACGACGGTGCACCTGCTCCAGTCCCACCCGCACGTGGCGGAGAGCTACCGGCGGCGGTTCCGGCACGTGCTGGTGGACGAGTACCAGGACACCAACCACGCCCAGTACGTCCTGATCAAGGAGCTGGTCTCCGGCACCGACGGGCTGGACCCGGCCGAGCTGTGCGTGGTCGGTGACGCCGACCAGTCGATCTACGCGTTCCGGGGCGCGACGATCCGCAACATCCTGGAGTTCGAGCGGGACTTCACCGACGCGCGGACGATCCTGCTGGAACAGAACTACCGCTCCACGCAGACCATCCTCAACGCGGCCAACGCGGTGATCGACCGTAACACCTCCCGCAAGCCGAAGCGGCTGTGGAGCGAGGCCGGCGACGGCGAGCGGATCGTCGGCTACGTGGCGGACACCGAGCACTCCGAGGCGGACTGGGTGGGCCGGGAGATCGACCGGCTGGTCGACGCCGACGAGACCCGACCCGGTGACGTCGCGGTGTTCTACCGCACCAACGCCCAGTCCCGCGTCTTCGAGGAGGTGTTCATCCGCGCCGGCCTGCCGTACAAGGTGGTCGGCGGGGTGCGCTTCTACGAGCGCAAGGAGGTCCGCGACGCTCTGGCGTACCTGCGCTCGGTGGTCAACGACGACGACACCGTGAGCCTGCGGCGGGTGCTGAACACCCCGCGCCGGGGGATCGGCGACCGCGCGGAGGCCTGCGTCGAGGCGCTGTCCAGCCGCGACCGGATCTCCTTCGGCGCGGCGCTGCGCCGGGCCCGGGAGGCGCCCGGCATCTCCACCCGGGCGGCGAACGGCATCGGCGACTTCGTGGCGCTGCTCGACGGCGCGCGGGAACTGGCCGAGACCGGCACCCCGGAGGAGGTGCTGGAGGCCCTGCTGACCCGCTCGGGCTACCTCACCGAGCTGGAGGAGAGCCTCGACCCGCAGGACGCCGGTCGGGTCGACAACCTCCAGGAGCTGGTCAGCGTTGCCCGGGAATACACCGAGCGGATCGAGGCCCTGGGCGAGGACGGGGACCGGGCCACCCTGGCCGGGTTCCTGGAGCAGGTCGCGCTGGTGGCCGACGCCGACCAGATCCCCTCCGACGACCCCGACCACCAGGGTGTCGTCACCCTGATGACATTGCACACCGCCAAGGGCCTGGAATTCCCGGTGGTCTTCCTGACCGGGCTCGAGGACGGCGTCTTCCCGCACCTGCGCTCGCTCGGCGACACCCGCGAGTTGGAGGAGGAGCGCCGACTGGCGTACGTGGGGATCACCCGTGCCCGGCAGCGCCTCTACCTGTCCCGGGCGGTCACCCGCTCCGCGTGGGGGCAGCCGTCCTACAACCCGCCGTCGCGCTTCCTGGAGGAGCTGCCGCCGGAGCTGGTGCGCTGGGAGCGCACCGAGGGGTCGTACACCTCGTGGGCCGGCGGGGGAGGCGGCGTCGGTGGCCGCGCGGACCGCGCGCCCGGCGGGCGCGGCACCTTCACCGGGGGTACGCCGAAGGCGGCCCAGCTCGCCCAGCGGCTCGGCGTGGACGGCAGTCGCCTGACCACGGCCAGCGAGTTGCCGCAGGGGCCGAAGGTCGCGGCCGGCGATCGGGTCAACCACCAGCGCTACGGCCTGGGCCGGGTGCTCGCCGTCGAGGGCCACGGCCCGGGTGCCCGCGCACAGATCGACTTCGGCGACCAGACCATGTGGCTGGTGCTACGCCACGCCCCAGTAGACAAGCTCTAACCCACCCCACCCCACCCCACCCCACCGACCGCGTCGATCTTGCACTTTCGGTTGTCGACATGGGGGCTCCTGCCCTTTATGTCGCCGCAGAAAGTGCAAGATCGGCGCGGGTGGGGGTGGGGTGGGGGTTAGCAGCCCAGGTCTACGCCTCGGGTACGCATGAACGGGGCGGGGTCGATCTGGTTCCACATGCCCTGGTGCACCTCGAAGTGCAGGTGCGGGCCTGTGACGTCGCCCGTCGCGCCCTCGTACCCGATCACCTGGCCCGCCTTGACCTTCTGCCCGACGGTGACCGCGATGCGGCTCTGGTGGGCGTAGTGGGTCAGGTAGCCGTTGCCGTGGTCGATGAAGACGGAGTTCCCGTACCCGTCGGCGGCGTCGCCGGCCTGGGTGACCGTACCGGCCGCCGCGGCGCGGATCGGAGTGCCGGAGGGCAGGGCCAGGTCGATACCGGCGTGCAGGGTGCCCCAGCGCTGGCCGAAGCAGGAGGTGACCGACGCGCCCGGCATCGGGTCGACCCAGGCGGCCGTCGGCTTGACGGTCTTCTTCGGCTTCGGCTTCGGTTTTGGCTTGGCGGTGGCGGTCTTCGTCGGCGACGGGCTGGCGCTGGGCGTCGACGGGCTTACGGTCGGGCTGGCGGACGGGGAGGCCGGCGGGCTCGACTCGCGGGCCGAGCGGTCGGCCCGACTGGCGGCCTCGGCCCGGGACTGCGCGTCGAGCGAGACGGTGGTGGGCGCGGGCCGGTCGGGTCCGGTGGTGGCGACGGCGACGCCGCCCAGCCCGAGGGCGACCAGACCGGCCGCGCCGAGCACGATGAGGCGGTTCCGCCGGCGGGCGCGCCGAGGCTGCTCGTCGGTGGTGTCGGGGGTGTTCTCGTTCTGGACGGGGCTGTCTTCCTGCACGGCGGGCCTTCACAGTCGAGGGGCACTTGACCTCGAAATACTGGTGCCGGGCCTCTCGGGGTGACCGCCGGGACCGGACGACCCGCTCGCCAGCTCCGGGCAATCCGGACCGTTACGCACCTGTCTGGACCGTTCTGCCCGCAAAAGCGATCATGTCGGCCTGTGTGCTGGGCCACAGTCGCTGCTGTGACCCAGGAGACATCGCCGGGGGTCGGCGCAAGCAAAACCGCCCGGATCGACAGATCCGGGCGGCCAACGGTCAGTACGCAGCGTCAGGACGCGGCTACCTCGCTGTAGATTGCCTCTACTTGCAGCTTGATGTCCACTCCGCGCTCCTGCAGGTACGGAACGGGGTCGATCGGCGCGCCCTTGACATGCAGCTCGAGGTGCAGGTGCGTGCCGTACGCGTGACCGGTCTGGCCCACGAGGCCGAGTTGGTCGCCCGCCTTGACCTGCTGGCCCTCCTTGACGCTGACCGCGGAGGAGTGGCCGTAGATGGCCTCGCTGCCGTCGGCGTGCTGCACGATCACCGTGTAGCCGTAGCCGCCGAACCAGCCGGCCTTGGTGACCAGGCCGTCGTGGACCGCCACGTACGGCGTGCCCTCGGGGACGACCAGGTCGACACCGGTGTGCAGCTTGCCCCACCGCATTCCGTACGGGGAGTTGAAGTCGTAGCCCTGCAGCGGCAGCATCCAGACCTCGGGCTCGGCCGCGTCCTTCGTGCGGCTGTCCCGGGAGGCGCGGTCGGCGTTGTCGGCACGGGCCGCGGCGTCCTGGCTCGTGATCGACGCCTGCTTGAGCTCGTCGAGTACCGAGGGGCTGACGTCCTTGGCGTCCGGCAGGGCCGAGGCGCCCAGCGCGACGATGCCTGCGCCGACGAAGGCGGTGGTGACGACTGCCGCGTAGCGGCTACGCGGGGGCGTGGGGACGCGGCGGCGACCGCGATATCGATCGGGCTCAGACGACAGGCGCTGGCGCACGCACACCCTCCGTTGTCGGGGTTCCGAGGCGGCCGGTAAGCGTCCGTGAAGCTCAGTTGAACGTCTGCCGACCGCGTCGTCACCCGTCCATGGACCTGATGACAACCGTGGACACGTTAGCCAACCACCAGGCGAGTCACAAGCCAGACCGCCGAATTGGCGTGTCGATCTGTCCGTTTGCGTCCGTGATTGTCATGCATTCCGCCGTCGAACGGTGCCCCCGTAACCACCCGTTCGTCGCCGAGCGTGACCGATCCGGCGGACTCGTCCGGCTTGACGACACGGCCGGCCCGGTGGTGGCTGCCATGGGTCGCGTCCGTGACCGCCGGGATGTCGTACGTGTTTCCGGCCCGGATTTCCCGACCCCGCTCGGGCGGGTTACCGTTCGTTCAGGTGAAGGCCGTGGAGCCGGTGAAAGGTGTGCGCTGATGAGCTCTCGAATTCGGGTCGTCGTCGCGAAGCCAGGTCTGGACGGCCACGACCGCGGCGCGAAGGTCGTCGCCCGCGCCCTGCGGGACGCCGGGATGGAGGTCGTCTACACCGGCCTGCACCAGACGCCCGAGCAGATCGTGGAGACGGCCATCCAGGAGGACGCCGACGCTGTCGGTCTCTCCGTGCTCTCCGGCGCGCACATGACGCTCTTCCGCCGGGTGCTGGAGCTGCTCGGCGAGCGCGACGCCAGGGACATCGTCGTCTTCGGTGGCGGCATCATCCCGAACGACGACATCCCGGAGTTGGCGAAGCTGGGCGTCGCGAAGATCTTCACGCCGGGCGCCACCACCCAGGCGATCGTCGAGTGGGTCCGCGAGAACGTGGCGCAGCCGGTCGCCTGAGGGCGGCCGCTCCGGACGGCAGTCGTGCCCGGGAGCGCCGGAATCTGGGCACGGGGGAGGGGCCGGACGCACCCCTCACACGTCCGGCCCCTCTATGCACGATGCCCCGCCGCCACCCCTCGACCGACAGGGCATCGGCCGTATCCCGTCTTTGCGCTGCTCAGCGCGCCGACACCTGACTCAACGACGCCCCGACGGGCGGGTTACGGACCCCCGGCAACATCCTCCGGACGATTGACGGCGCGCGCGACGCGGCCGGAATCCGCCCCGCTCGACACGGAGTTGTGCATTACCGCACACCGCGCACCCGCTCGGTTGCCGGCGGTGCCCACCTCGCTAGGCTGCCGCCAATGGCCTGTTTCAACAGATGACAGGCGTCAAACTGTTTTCTGAACGCTGGTGGCGGCGCGACGGCGCGCCGCGGAGACGGGACGGGACGCGCAATCGTGGACCTGTACGAGTACCAGGGGCGGGACCTGTTCGAGCGGCACGGCTTGCCCGTGCTTGCCGGCGGCGTCGCCACGACCCCGGAAGAGGCCCGCGCGATCGCCGAACGCCTCGGCGGTCGAGTGGTCGTCAAGGCGCAGGTGAAGGTCGGCGGCCGAGGTAAGGCCGGTGGCGTGAAGCTTGCCGAGGGCCCGGATGAGGCGGTGGCACGGGCCACCGACATCCTCGGCATGGACATCAAGGGCCACACCGTCCACAAGGTCATGATCACCGTGACGGCGGACGTGGCCGAGGAGTACTACTTCTCGTACCTGCTCGACCGGGCGAACCGCACCTTCCTCTGCATCGCCAGCGTGGCCGGCGGTATGGACATCGAGCAGGTCGCCGCCGAGACCCCGGACCGCGTGGTGAAGGCGCCGATCGACGCGAACACCGGTGTCGACGAGGCCAAGGCCCGGGAGATCGTCACCGCGGCCGGCTTCCCGGCCGAGGTCGCCGACCAGGTCGTCGAGGTGGCCGTCGGCCTGTGGCAGGCGTTCGTCGCCGAGGACGCCACCCTGGTCGAGGTGAACCCGCTCGCCAAGAACGGCGACGGGCGGCTGCTGCTGCTCGACGCCAAGATCACCCTGGACGAGAACGCCGCGTTCCGGCACCCGGACCACGAGGCCCTGGTCGACCAGGGCTCGGTGGACCCGCTGGAGCAGGCGGCCAAGGCCAAGGACCTCAACTACGTCAAGCTCGACGGCGAGGTCGGCATCATCGGCAACGGCGCGGGTCTGGTCATGTCGACCCTCGACGTCGTCGCGTACGCCGGTGAGCGGCACGGCAACGTCAAGCCGGCCAACTTCCTCGACATCGGCGGCGGCGCGAGCGCCGCGGTGATGGCGAACGGGCTGGAGATCGTGCTCTCCGACCCGGCCGTGAAGAGCGTCTTCGTCAACGTCTTCGGCGGCATCACCGCCTGCGACGAGGTCGCCAACGGCATCATCCAGGCGCTGGCCCTGCTCGAGCAGCGCGGCGAGCAGGTCACCAAGCCGCTCGTCGTCCGTCTCGACGGCAACAACGCCGAGGCCGGCCGGGCGATCCTGGACGGCGCGAACAACCCGCTCGTACAGCGGGTGGACACCATGGACGGTGCGGCCGAGCGGGCCGCCGAGCTGGCAGCTGCGGGGGTCTGATCATGGCTATCTGGCTGACCAAGGACTCGAAGGTCATCGTCCAGGGGATGACCGGCTCCGAGGGCTCCAAGCACACCCGGCGGATGCTCGCCGCCGGCACCAACGTGGTGGGCGGCGTCAACCCGCGCAAGGCGGGCCAGAAGGTCGACTTCGACGGCACCGAGCTGCCGGTCTTCGCGTCCGTGGCGGACGCCATGGCCGAGACCGGGGCCGACGTCACCGTCATCTTCGTACCGCCGCAGTTCACCAAGGCCGCCGTGGTCGAGGCGATCGACGCCGCGATTCCGCTGGCCGTGGTGATCACCGAGGGCGTGCCGGTGCACGACACGGCCGCGTTCTGGGCGTACAACCTCGCGCAGGGCGAGCAGACCCGCATCATCGGGCCGAACTGCCCGGGCATCGCCTCGCCGGGCGCCTCCAACGCCGGCATCATCCCGGCCGACATCACCGGCTCCGGCCGGATCGGCCTGGTCAGCAAGAGCGGCACGCTGACCTACCAGATGATGTACGAGCTGCGCGACATCGGCTTCTCCACCTGCGTCGGCATCGGTGGCGACCCGATCATCGGTACCACGCACATCGACGCCCTCAAGGCGTTCGAGGCCGACCCGGAGACCGACGCCATCGTGATGATCGGTGAGATCGGCGGCGACGCCGAGGAGCGGGCCGCCGAGTTCATCAAGGCCAACGTCACCAAGCCGGTGGTGGGCTACATCGCCGGCTTCACCGCGCCCCCCGGCAAGACCATGGGCCACGCGGGCGCGATCATCTCCGGCTCGGCCGGCACCGCCGAGGCGAAGCAGGCGGCGCTCGAAGCCGTCGGCGTCAAGGTCGGCAAGACGCCGACCGAGACCGCGAAGCTGATGCGGGAGATCATGTCCGGCAACTGAGCCGGCAGGGCAACAGCGAAGGGGTCGACCGGAACCGGTCGGCCCCTTCGTCGTACGGTCGGCCTTCGTCGTACGGTCGCTCGGCTCAGTCGTTGTTCCAGAAGGGGTAGTTGCCGGTGAGGCGCAGGATCGACCCACCGATGATGTTGATCACGCCGAACGCGATGGCGAGGTAGCCGAGAACCGGCGACTGACCGTTGCGCCGCGCGTCGCGCAGTGACAGGTAGCCGAAGATGATGCCGAGGATGCCGCAACAGATCAGGCCGAGGACGATGCCCAGCACGCCCCAGAGCGTGGTGCGGTCCCGGCCCCTGGCAGGCGGTGGTGGGGGCGGCGGGTATGCGGTCGTCACGAATGCCTCCGGGCGGTCATGGGCGGCGGACGGCCCCGGGTCGCGACCGGTGGGTGTGACCCGAGGGTTGCGACGGCCACCCCCCTCTGGGCCGAGGCTAGACCCGACCGGGGCGTCCGGAACCCGGTTCGCCCAACTCGCCGCCCTCCGGGGCGGGTTATCGGACTGCCACCGTCCGCGCGACGTGCCAGAGTAGAGCGGATGTCCCCCGTCACCCCTGACCGTCCCAGCCGTACCGGCGGCGTACGCGCCGACGACCGGCCGGTCGACCGCGCCGCGCCGCGCCGACGGGTGCCCGCGCCCCGCCCCGGTGCGTCGCCGCGTGGACGGGCGCCGTTGCCCGTCGCCGCCGGGGTGGCCGCCGGCGGGGCCGCGCTCACCTCCTACCTGCCGGTGGCGATCGTTCTCGGCCTGGTCCAGCTCGGTGCGGACTCGACCACGCTGGGCGGCACCCTGCGTACCGCGCTGGCCGGTTGGCTGGTGGGGCACGGCGTGCCGCTGCACACCGAAGCCGGCTCGTTCGGGCTCGCCCCGCTGGCGTTGACCGTGCTCGCGCTCTGGCGACTGACCCGGGCCGGTGTGCACGTGAGCCGCGCGATCGGCGCCCGCGACAGCCGTTCACCGCGCCGAGCGCTCGTCGCGGCCGGATCGGTCGGTCTGGCGTACGCGCTGCTCGGCGCCCTCGCCGCCGTGCTGATCCGCGCGTACGGGCCACAGGTGTCCCCGGTGCGCGCGGCGGTCACGTTCGCGATCTTCGGCACGCTCGGCGCGCTGGTCGGCGCGATCCGGATCACCGCCGTCACCCGACTGCTCGTCACCCGGATACCCGGCCCGCTGCGCGACGGCGTACGCACCGGTCTGGTGGCCGCGCTCCTGCTGCTCGGCGCGGGCGCCGGCGCGGCCGGCCTGGCCGTGGCCACCGGCGGTGGCGACGCGGCGGACATGATCGGCGCGTACCGGACGGGGGTGGCCGGGCAGGCCGGGATAACCCTGGTCAGCATGGCGTACGCGCCGAACGCGGCCGTCTGGTCGACCAGTTATCTGCTCGGGCCGGGTTTCGCGGTCGGCGTCGACACGGCTGTGCGTACCAGTGAGGTGTCCGTCGGCGCGCTGCCGGCCGTACCCCTGCTCGCCGGCCTGCCGCGTGGCCCGGTGGACGGCCTCGGTGCCCTGCTGCTCGCGGTGCCGGTGCTGGCCGGGATGGTCGCCGGCTGGCTGCTCGCCCGCCGGCTGGCCCGCGTCGCCGGGCCGGAGCGCGCCCCCCGGCGCTGGGCGGAGTTGTTGGTGCCGGCGGCGCTGGCGGGCCCGGTGGCCGGCGTGCTGCTCGGCGTCGCCGCCGCGGCCTCCGGCGGGCCGCTCGGCGGGGGCCGGCTGGCCCAGCTCGGGCCGGTGGCCTGGCAGGTTGGCGCGGTGGCGACCGGCGTCGTCGCGGTCGGCGCGCTACTTGGTGCCGCCGCAACCCGCGTGCTGGCCCGCACCCCCGGAGCACCACCCCCACCACGCCCCACCCCCTAACCCCCCACCCCACCCCACCCCCGCCCTGGTTGATCATGAAGTTGTTGTCACGACACGCCGTGGCGAGGGGCGATAACTTCATGATCAACCGCCCGGAAGCGCGGGCAGGGGGGCAGGGGGGCAGGGGCGGGGCGGGGGTGCGGACGGGGCGGGGCGCCCCGGAGGAATCCGGAGCGCCCCGACAGGGTGGGTTGCCGATCAGGGCTCGGTCGGCAGGTTCACGTTTCCGATGATGCCCACGATGAACAGCAGGATGCCCAGGCCGACGCCGACCGCGCCGCAGATCAGACCGGCCTTGGCCTGACCGGCGTTGCTGGCCTGGCCCTGGGCGACCTTCTGCTTGGCGAGGTAACCGGTCACCACGCCCGCGATGCCCACCGGGATGCCCAGGTAGAGGCAGCAGACCAGCGGGATCGACGCGATGCCGAGGATCATCGACACCAGGCCGAGGGTGTTGTTCTGCCCCTGGGCCTGCGGGTACCCGGCGTTCGGGTACGTCGGAGCGCCGTAGGGCTGCTGCTGGCCGTACGGCGCCTGCGGCTGCTGCCCGTACGGGGCCTGGGGTGCGCCGTACGGGTCCTGCGGCTGCTGGCCGTACGGCTGGCCCGAGGTGGGCTGCTGGCCGTACGGGGCGGCCGGCGGCGGGGCGTACGGGTCGTGCGGCGGCTGGGGTGCGGTCGGGTCGTTGGGCTGCTGGCCGTACGGGTCCTGACCGGGATTACCGGGCTGCATTCGAGAGAACTCCTTGGACTGGTTCCGTCAGTTGCTGCTGCTGTTCCCACTCATGATCGCGCCCAGACCACCCAATGCACAGCACAGCAGCACGATGACAAGCCACGCGATGCCGACGATGAGGGCCCACTTCGACCACTTGCGCGACTCCGCCGCGGCGGCCTGGGCACCGGCATAGTCACCCTGCTGCAGGAGCGGGTTGACCTTCGACGCGTTGATGATCGCCGGGATGGCGAGGGGCCAGAACAGGAAGATGGCGACGATCGACATCGTCATGTTGTTGTTGATCGGCGGCTGCTGCTGGGGGTGGGCGCCGGGGTGCATGGGGGTGCTCCTCATTCCAACGGCACGGTCGGCGTGCCGGATCGCTGACAGGGGTGTACGGACCGGCACGGTGTCCAGCCCGGGCGACCGGCAGCGTACCGGGTCGATGCTCGCCAGCACTGTCACGGATTCGGCGCGCCGCCCGGCCGAAGGGCCTTCCTGACCTGCCCGATAGGGTGTTGCGGTGACCGAGCCCGCGTCCGCCGCCCGCATCGTCGTCCTCATCTCCGGCTCCGGGAGCAACCTCCAGGCCCTGCTGGACGCCGCTGCCGACCCCGCGTACGGCGCCCAGGTGGTGGCGGTCGGCGCGGACCGCGACGACATCGCGGGCCTGGACCGGGCCGAGGCTGCCGGGGTGCCGACGTTCGTCGAGCGGGTCCGTGACCACGACAGCCGGGAGGCCTGGGACCGCGCGCTCACCGCGCACGTCGCCAAGCACCAACCGGACCTGGTGATCTCCGCCGGTTTCCTCAAGCTCGTCGGTCCGCATTTCCTCGCCGCCTTCGGCGACCGCTACCTGAACACCCACAACACTTTGTTGCCGGCGTTCCCCGGCATCCATGGCCCGCGCGACGCCCTCGCGTACGGCGTGAAGCTCACCGGTGCCACCCTTTTCTTCGTCGACGCCGGCATGGACACCGGGCCGATCGTGGCGCAGGTCGCGGTGCCGGTGCTCGACGACGACGACGTGGACACCCTCACCGAGCGCATCAAGGAAGCCGAGCGCCGCCAGCTCGTCGAGCAGGTCGGCCGTCTGGTCCGCGAAGGCTGGACCATCACCGGAAGGAAGGTCACGGTTCCGTGAGTTCCACTCAGGACGGGCGTCGCCCGATTCGGCGGGCGCTGGTCAGCGTCTACGACAAGACCGGGTTGGTCGAGCTGGCCCAGGCCCTGCACGCGGCCGGTGTGGAGATCGTGTCCACGGGCAGCACGGCGGGCACGATCGCCGCCGCCGGGGTTCCGGTGACGCCCGTGGAGACGGTGACCGGGTTCCCCGAGGTGCTCGACGGCCGGGTGAAGACCCTGCACCCGAAGGTGCACGCGGGCCTCCTCGCCGACCTGCGCAAGGACACCCACGTGGCACAGCTCGACGAGCTGGGCGTGGCCGCGTTCGACCTGCTGGTCTCCAACCTCTACCCGTTCCAGGCGACCGTCGCCTCCGGCGCGGGCGTCGAGGAGTGCGTGGAGCAGATCGACATCGGTGGTCCGGCCATGGTGCGGGCCGCCGCCAAGAACCACGCCTCGGTCGCGGTGCTCACCGACCCGGCCGGCTATCCGGCGCTGCTGGGCGCGCTCGACGAGGGCGGGTTCACCCTGGCCCAGCGTCGCGCGCTCGCCGCCCGCGCGTTCGCCGACATCGCCGAGTACGACGTGGCCGTCGCCCAGTGGTGCGCCCGCGAGCTGGCCCCGGCCGACGACTCCTGGCCGGCGTTCGCGGGTTCGGCGCTGCGCAAGTCGACGGTGCTGCGCTACGGCGAGAACCCGCACCAGCCGGCCGCGCTCTACACCGACCCGGACGCCCCGGCGGGGCTGGCTCAGGCCGAGCAGTTGCACGGCAAGGAGATGTCCTACAACAACTACGTCGACGCGGACGCCGCCTGGCGGGCCGCGAACGACTTCGCCGACCAGCCGGCCGTGGCGATCATCAAGCACGCCAACCCGTGCGGCATCGCGGTGGGCGCGGACGTGGCCGAGGCGCACCGCCGGGCCCACGCCTGCGACCCGGTGTCGGCGTTCGGCGGCGTGATCGCGGTCAACCGCTCGGTCTCGGTTGAGATGGCCCGGCAGGTCGCGGACATCTTCACCGAGGTGGTGGTCGCCCCCGGCTTCGACGAGGGTGCGGTCGAGGTGTTGCAGGGCAAGAAGAACATCCGGCTGCTGCGCGCGCCCGCGTGGACCCCGGCGGAGATGGAGTGGCGGCCGGTGACCGGTGGCGTGCTGACCCAGGTCGCCGACCGGGTGGACGCCCCCGGCGACGACCCGGCGAGCTGGCGGTTGGCGACCGGCGAGGCGGCCGACGAGGAGCTGCTGCGCGACCTGGCGTTCGCCTGGCGGGCGGTCCGCGCGGTCAAGAGCAACGCGATCCTGCTCGCCAGGGACGGCGCGACCGTCGGCGTCGGCATGGGTCAGGTCAACCGCGTCGACTCGGCGCAGCTCGCGGTCAGCCGAGCCGGCGCCGACCGGGCCCGCGGATCGGTGGCCGCCTCGGACGCGTTCTTCCCGTTCGCCGACGGCCCGCAGATCCTCATCGACGCCGGCGTCCGCGCCATCGTGCAGCCCGGCGGCTCGATCCGCGACGAAGAGGTAATCGAAGCGGCCAAGAAGGCCAACGTAACGATGTACCTAACGGGAACCCGCCACTTCTTCCACTAACCCACCCACCTCCCGCCCTCCCGCCCTCCCGGACCTCCCGGCCCTCCGGCCTCCCGCCCTCCCGGCCCTCCGGCCTCCCGCCGGTTGATCATGAAGTTATTGCCCTGACACGCCGATGTGCAGGGCAACAACTTCATGATCAACCGGCGGAGGCGGGAGGCGGGAGGCGGGAGGCGGGAGGCGGGAGGCGGGAGGCGGGAGGCGGGAGGCCGGAGGCGGGAGGCGGGAGGGGGCCGGTGGGGCGGGGGTCAGGCTGTGGTGGGGGAGCGTAGTTCGGCGAAGTGGCAGGCGGACGGGTGCGGGTCGGCCGCTCTCGGGACCGTCTGCGGGTCCTCGACGGCGCAGATGTCCTGGGCCTTCCAGCAGCGGGTGCGGAAGTGGCAGCCGCTCGGTGGGTCGGCCGGGCTCGGCACGTCACCGACCAACCGGATCATGGTGCGCTGGTCGCGTACCTCCGGGTCCGGCACCGGCACGGCCGAGAGCAGCGCCTGGGTGTACGGGTGGGTGGCGCGCTCGTAGATCTCGTCCTCGGTGCCGATCTCGACGATCCGACCGAGGTACATGACCGCGACCCGGTCGGCGATGTGCCGCACCACGGACAGGTCGTGGGCGATGAAGATGTACGACAGCCCGAACTCGTCCTGGAGCTGCTCCAGCAGGTTGATCACCTGGGCCTGGATGGAGACGTCCAGCGCCGAGACGGGCTCGTCGCAGACGATCACCTCGGGCCGCAGCGCGAGCGCCCGGGCGATGCCGATGCGCTGACGCTGACCGCCGGAGAACTGGTGCGGGTACCTGTTGATGTGCTCCGGGTTCAGCCCGACGACGTCCAGCAACTCCTGGACCCGCTTGGCCTTGCTGCCCTTGGGGGCGGCGTCCGGGTGGATCTCGAACGGCTCGCCGATGATGTCGCCGACAGTCATCCGTGGGTTCAGCGACGTGTACGGGTCCTGCATGACCATCTGCATGTTGCGGCGCAGTCGACGCAGCTCGGACCCGGACGCCTTGAAGAGGTCCTTACCCTCCAGGGAGGCACTCCCGGACGTGGGCGTCTCCAGCCGCATCAGCAGCCGGGCGAGGGTCGACTTGCCGCAGCCGGACTCGCCGACCACGCCGAGCGTCTCGCCCCGGCGCAGCTCGAAGCTGACGCCGTCGACGGCCTTGACGGCGCCGATCTGCCGCTGGAAGAGCACACCCTGACTGATCGGGAAGTGCTTCACCAGGTTGTCGACGGAGAGGATGGTCTCGCCCCGGACCTTGGCGGAGCTAGCGGGCGCTGTCATCACGGACCTCCTGCGCGAAGTGGCAAGCGCTGGTCCGGCCGTCGCCGAGGACCAGGTCGTGCGGCACCACGTCCACGCAGACCTGCTGCACGTACGGGCACCGGGGGTGGAAGGGGCACCCGGAGGGGATGCGCATCAGGTTCGGGGGCAACCCCTTGATCGTCGACAGTTCCTGGCCGCGGACGTCCAGGCGCGGGATCGATTCCAGCAACCCCTTGGTGTACGGGTGGGCCGGCGCCTTGTAGAGGGAGCGGACGTCGGCGTGCTCGACGATTCGACCGGCGTACATGACGGCGATCCGGTCCGCGACACCGGCGACCACGCCCAGGTCGTGGGTGATCAGGATCATGGCCATGTTGAGGTCCCGGCGCAGGTCGGCCAGCAGGTCCATGATCTGGGCCTGCACGGTGACGTCGAGCGCGGTGGTGGGCTCGTCGGCGATCAGCACCTTCGGGTCCAGCGCCAGTGCCATGGCGATCATGACGCGTTGGCGCATGCCGCCGGAGAACTGGTGCGGGTAGTCGCCGATCCGCTTGGCGGCGCCGGGGATCTTGACCAGGTCCATCAGCTCGACGGCGCGGCGGCGGGCGTCACCCCGGGACATGCCGGAGCGCTGGCGCAGCGTCTCGCCGATCTGCCAGCCGACGGGGAACACCGGGTTCAGGGCGGACAGCGCGTCCTGGAAGATCATCGCGATCTCCTTGCCACGGACCTGCCGGCGCTGCTCCTCGGAGGCGCTGAGCAGGTCCTGACCCCGGTAGAGGATCTGGCCGGAGCGGACGAACGCGGGCGGGGTATCCAGGATGCCCATGATCGCCTGTGCGGTGACCGACTTGCCGGAGCCGGATTCACCGAGGACGGCGAGGGTCTCCCCGGCGTCCAGGTGGTACGACACGCCGTTGATCACCCGGGCCACGCCCTCGTTGGTCCGGAACTCGACGTGCAGGTCCCGCAGCTCCAGCAGGTGGCCGCCCTCGGGAGTGGCGGAGGCGGGCGTGGGTTCGACGGTCATGACTGTGTCTGCCTTTCGCTCGCGACTGCGGGGCTCGCTTCGCTCACTCCTCGCGCTCGCATGGAAGTCACCGCAGCTTCGGGTCGAAGGCGTCACGGATCGCGTCGCCGAGCATGATGAACGCCAGCACGGTCAGCGCGAGGAAGGCCGACGGGACGATCAGCGGCGTCGCCGCCTCCCGCATGTGGATCCGGCCGGTGTCGATGTCCTGGCCCCACGAGATGGTCGGGGCCTTCAGGCCGATGCCCAGGAAGGACAGCGTCGCCTCGGCGGCGATGAACGACCCGAGCGCGATGGTCAGCACGACGATGGCCGGGGCAAGCGAGTTCGGCAGGATGTGCCGCCACATGATCCGGCCGTTGCCGGCACCGAGCATCCGGGCCGCCGCCACGTAGTCCTGCTCCTTGGCGGTGATCACCGAGGAGCGCACTACCCGGGCGGCGGTGGTCCAGCCCAGGATGGCCAGCACGAAGATCACCGCGGCGATCCGGGCGTTCTCGCTGTCGCTGGACACCCGCTTGAGCAGGACGATCGCCGCGAGCAGCAGCGGGATGCCGAGCACCACGTCGATCACCCGGGAGAGCACGGCGTCGACCCAGCGGCCGAAGTACCCGGCCAGCATGCCGACGACCAGCGCGATGATGCCGGTGCCGAGCGCGGCGAGCGCGCCGACCAGCAGCGAGGCCCGCGTGCCGTAGACCGCCCGGGAGTACGTGTCGCAGCCCTGGAAGTCGTACCCGAAGATGGCCCCGCCGGACGGCCCGGCGTGCTGGCGCGAGAGCAGACAGTCGTTCGGGCTGTTGGCGGTGAACACGCCGGGGGCGAGCGCCATCAGGGTGAAGACGACGACCAGCGCCAGCGAGATCCAGAAGATCGGGTTGCGGCGCAGGTCGCGCCAGGCGTCACCGGCCAGGCTGCGCGGCTTGTGCGGCGCGCCGACCTGGTTGGGTGTGCCGGGCTCGCCCGAGGGGCCACGCCGTGCGGCCTGGTTCTCGCTGGCCGCCACCGTTTCGAAGTCACTCATGCCGGCACCTCGCTGCGCTCGATGCCAGCATGAGAGCCCAAGCACGCTGCGCTGATGATTCGTTCGCTGCGCTCACTCATGCCGGCACCTCGCTGCGCTCGATGCCAGCATGAGAGCCCAGGCACGCTGCGCTGATGATTCGTTCGCTGCGCTCACTCATAGCGAATCCTCGGGTCGAGTACGGCGTACAGGACGTCCACCACCAGGTTCGAGACCAGGTAGACCACGACCAGCACGCTGACGATGCCCACCACCAGGGGGCCGTCCTCGGTGCGGATGCCGCGGAAGAGGTTGAAACCCACGCCGGGGATGTTGAAGACGCCCTCGGTGATGATCGCGCCGCTCATCAGGTTGCCCAGCTCCACACCGAGGAAGGTGACCACCGGGATGAGCGAGTTGCGCAGCACGTGGACGGTGACGATGCGGCGCTTGACCAGGCCCTTGGACCGCGCGGTCCGGACGTAGTCGGCGCGCAGGTTCTCGGCCACCGAGGTACGGGTCAGCCGCAGGGCGGTGGCCAGCGACAGCGAACCGAGCACGATGCCCGGCAGCAGCAGCGCGTAGAACGTCGGCTGGGAGCCGGCGGTGGGCGGGAAGAGCTGCCACTTGACGCCCAGGAAGTACTGGGCGAGCGGGGCCAGCACGATGGTCGGGATGCCGAGCACGAGCAGGGTCAGCACCAGCGTCGAGTTGTCGAAGATGCTGGCTCGGCGGATGCCGGCGACCACGCCCGCGCTGACCCCGAAGATGATCGCCACGGCGAGCGCGATGAGCGCGAGCTTGAGGGTGACCGGCCACGCCGCCTGGAGGATGTCGCCGATCTGGCGGCCGGTCAGGGACTGGCCGAGGTCACCCTGGAGCAGGCTCTTGACGTAGTCGAAGTAGCGGTAGAAGAAACCGCCGACGCCCGTCGCGTCGAGGTGGTACTTCTCCGTCAGGTAGGCCCGTTGGGCCGGCGTCACCGGGCGTTCGCCCGCGAGGGCCTGGATGGGGTCGCCCTGGCCGGCGAACATCAGCGCGTAGACGATCAGGGTGGTCCCGAAGAACGCCAGGACCATCTGGAGTAGGCGCCGCAAGATGTAGCGGAACATGCTTAGCAGTCTCTCCGGAAATATGCGAAAGGGTCGCAGGACGGCATCTCTGGTCGTACCCGAAATATCCGAGACGTGCCGTCCGGCCCGGGGGAGGCCTGCGCCACCGACACCGGGGCCCGCGTGCGGGCCCGTGCCGGATAGCGCGGTCCGGGCCACCCGGGCGTCGTCGCCCGGATGGCCCGCAACCGTTGGTCAGCTCAGCTGGCCGCTTCGATCTTGACGAGGTTGACCCGCTGGAACAGGTCCATCTGCACGTTCTTGACCTTGGACGAGTGGCCGAACACGTTCTCGCCGAAGCGGAGCGGGATCACCGGCATGTCCTTGGCCAGGATGTCCTCCGCCTGCTGGTACTTGGCGATCGCCTCGCCCTGCGTCTTGGCGGCGGAACCCTCCTTGACGAGCTTGTCGAACTCCGGGTTGCTGTAGCCGTAGTAGTTCGACGAGCCGTTCGTGCTGTACAGCGGGCCGAGGTAGTCCTCCATGCTCGGGTAGTCCATGACCCAACCCATGCGGAACGCGCCCACCGGCGTCTTCTTCTCGACCTTGGTCAGCAGGTCGGCGAACTTCGGCTCGGCGACACCGACGGCGTCGACACCGAGGTTGGCCTTGAGCTGGTTGACCGTGGCGTCGACCCAGTCCTTGTGACCGCCGTCGCCGTTGTAGGAGATGACGATCTTGGACGGGCCGCCGGCGGCCTGGTAGAGCTTCTTGGCCTCGGTCGGGTTGAACTCGCCCGCCGCGCCCGTGGTGTTCTCCCGGTAACCCGGCAGGACCGGCGAGACGAAGGAGCGCGCCGACTGCTGCGAGCCCTTGAAGACCGACTTGGTGATCTCGTCACGGTCGATCGCCATCGAGATCGCCTTGCGGACGTCCGGCTTGGCGTAGTCCTTGTCGAACGTCGGGAACGCCAGGAACTGGAACGACGACATCGGGCTGGTCTGGTACCGGTCGCCCAGGTCGGTCGGCGCGGTGCTCAGGCTCTCGGTCGGGATCGTCGGCAGCACGTCCAGGTTGTCGGCCAGGACGTCCGCGTAGGCCGCGGTGAGCTGCTGGTAGATCCGGAACTCGATGTCCTTGACCTTGGGCTTCTCACCCGGGTACGCGTCGTAACGCTCGACGTCGATCTTGCTGTCGTGCTGCCAGGTGCCCTTCATCTTGAAGGGGCCCTGCCCGATCGGTGCCTGCTCGTAGGAGTCCTTGAGCACGCCCGGCGCCGAGAACGCGGCGTCCGGCATCGGGTAGTACGCGGTGTAGCCGAGCATCGTGCGGAAGTCGATGTACGGCTCGGAGAGTGTCACGGCGAAGGTCAGGTCGTCGACCTTCTTCAGCCCGGACAGCTCCTTGGCCTTCGGCTCCTTGCCCTGCAGGTCGGCGTACCCAGCGATCTTCTCGAAGAAGAAGTTGCTGTCCTGACCGTTGGGGGCGTACGCGCCGTAGTTCCACGCGTTGATGTAGTCCTCGGACGTGACCTTCTCACCGTTGTGGAAGATGAAGCCGTCCTTCAGCTTGATCGTCCAGACCTTGTTGTCGGACGAGGTGATCGACTGCGCGGCGACCTCGTACGGCTTGTTCTGGGCGTCGTAGTCGACGAGCGGGCTGAACAGGCCGGTGAGGACCTGCGCGCCGGACGTCTCGGTGGTGTTGGTGGGAACCAGGTGCTTCGGCTCGCCGATCTGGATGCTGACGGCCGAGGTGCCACTGCCGCCGGATCCACCGTCTCCGCCGCTGCCGCAGGCCGCGAGGCCCAGCGTCACCGCGAGCGGGAGGGCGGTCCAGGCGGCGAGTCTACGAACTCGCATAGAGCCTCCTCATCTCCTCACGCTGCGCAGTCAGGCCCGACGCTGGGTTTACGCTGCGCAACAAGCGGCAACGGTAGGTCGGCTACCGGCAGTCGACAACGGCCCGGTTGCGGGCGCGTAACGGTCCGAGGACACCTTGCTTGCGCCGCCCTGCATGACGTGCTACCCCAAACCGGACAGGTGGCGCTGGGCTGCGCAATCGTCGACGCGCCGGGCCCTCTTCGTGCTCGGCTGAGATGGATTCATCGCCCTTCGGCGCGTCGTCCCCTCTCCACCTCCCGGGTGGACGTCGACCGTTTCGGCCGTGATCGAATACACGCAACGTCACTCATAGTGATGAAGTGCACGTCACTCTTCGTTACCGATTCCGGTGTGACCGGGGCCTCGACGGCCGTCCGGATCGAGGTCCCGGGATCGCCGGCTACCGGACATGAGACGATCTGGGCGTGACGGCGACGCTTCTGGACGGCAAGGCGACCGCAGGCGAGATCAAGGACGAGCTGCGGACACGGGTGAAGGCTCTCGCGGAGCGCGGCATCACCCCCGGTCTCGGCACGGTCCTGGTCGGGGCCGACCCGGGAAGTCAGGCGTACGTCAACGGCAAGCACCGCGACTGCGCCGAGGTGGGCATCGCCTCGATCCGCCGGGAGCTGCCGGCCGACGCCACCCAGCAGCAGGTCGACGACGTGATCGCCGAGCTGAACGCCGACCCGGCGTGCCACGGCTACATCGTCCAGCTGCCGCTGCCCGCCCACCTCGACACTCAGCGGGTGCTGGAGCTGATCGACCCGGACAAGGACGCCGACGGTCTGCATCCGGTCAACCTGGGCCGCCTCGTCCTCGGCTACGACGGCCCGCTGCCCTGCACCCCGCGCGGCATCGTCGAACTGCTCCGCCGCCACGACGTCGCGCTGCGCGGCGCCACCGTGGCGGTCGTCGGCCGGGGCAACACCGTCGGCCGTCCGCTCGGGCTGCTGCTGACCCGTCGCAGCGAGAACGCGACGGTCACCCTGTGCCACACCGGCACCCTCGACCTCGCCTCGCACACGCGCGCCGCCGACATCGTCATCGTCGCTGCCGGCGTACCGGGTCTGCTCACTCCCGACATGATCAACCCGGGTGCGGTGGTCGTGGATGTCGGCATCACCCGGGTGATCGGCCCCGACGGCAAGGGCCGCTACACCGGGGACGTCGACCCGGAGGTGGCGGAGACGGCCGGCGCGCTCGTCCCGATGCCCGGCGGTGTCGGCCCGATGACCCGCGCCATGCTGCTGACGAACGTGGTGGAGCGCGCCGAGCGCGGCTGATCCGTGCGCCGGTGACGCCGGTGACGTTCGCCCCATCCCGGCGATGGCCGCCGCCCCTGGCCCGTTCGGTGCCAGGATGACTGATACGGTCCGGAAAACCGACTGGTATCAGGGAGTGGGACGACCATGGGTAAGAAGGTCACTGTCGTCGGGGCTGGCTTCTACGGCTCCACCACCGCACAGCGCCTGGCCGAGTACGACGTCTTCGACACCGTCGTGATCACCGACATCGTGGAGGGCAAGCCCGCGGGCCTCGCGCTCGACCTCAACCAGTCGCGGGCCATCGAGGGCTTCGAGACCAAGGTGCTCGGCGTGACCACCGGCCCGAACGGTGAGGGCTACGAGGCCATCGAGGGCTCCGACGTCGTCGTCATCACCGCTGGCCTGCCCCGCAAGCCGGGCATGAGCCGGATGGACCTGCTGGAGACCAACGCCAAGATCGTCCGTCAGGTCGCCGAGAACGTCGCCAAGTACGCCCCGAGCGCCGTCGTCATCGTCGTCTCCAACCCGCTGGACGAGATGACCGCCCTGGCGCAGATCGCCACCCAGTTCCCCAAGAACCGGGTGCTCGGCCAGGCCGGCATGCTCGACACCGCCCGGTTCAGCAACTTCGTCGCCGAGGCGCTGAACGTGCCCGTGGCGTCCGTACGCACGCTGACCCTCGGCTCGCACGGCGACACCATGGTTCCGGTGCCGTCGAAGAGCACCGTCAACGGCAAGCCGCTGCGTGACGCCATGCCGGCCGAGCAGATCGAGGAGCTGGTCGTCAAGACCCGCAACGGCGGCGCCGAGGTCGTCGCGCTGCTCAAGACCGGTTCGGCGTACTACGCCCCGTCCGCCGCCGCCGCTCGGATGGCGAAGGCCGTGGCCGAGGACTCCGGCGACGTCATGCCGGTCTGCGCCTGGGTCGACGGCGAGTACGGCATCTCCGGCGTCTACCTGGGCGTCGAGGCCGAGATCGGCGCCGAGGGCGTCCGTCGGGTCGTCGAGACGGACCTGGACGCCGACGAGCGCGCCAGCCTCCTCGAGGCGGCCGAGGCCGTCCGCGCGAAGCAGGGCGACATCTCCAGCATGTAGTACCCCAGCGAGACGAACGAAGGGCGCGCCGGCCAAGCCGGCGCGCCCTTCCCACACTCCACCCCACCCCACCCCCACCCCCACCGGCCCCGCACCCCGATACACGCGTCGATCATGAAGTTATTGCTCGGACACGCCGGGTGCGGAGGCAATAACTTCATGATCGACGGGAGCGAGGCGGGGGCGGTCCGGGGGGAGGCGGGGGCGGTCCGGGGGGAGGTGGGGGGTGGGGGGTGAAGGGGGTGCCTAGGGCGTGTCCTGCCGATCTTGTAGTGGTTGATCGTTGACGATGTGCCGGTGGTACGTCGTGGTGAGCTGACTGACGAGGCTTGGGCGGTG